>JBJKSK010000153.1:0-5062 GCA_046704125.1 Desulfobacterales bacterium
GAGCATGGCCACGCTGGTGCTCGTGGTGATCATCGCGGGTAAAACGACGGCCGGAAACGACACCCTGCTGCTGGCCGGGGTGATGGTCAACGCCCTTTGCGCGGCGATCATTCTCTTTCTGATAACCATGACCCGGGACGTCCGTATCCACAATATTTTATTCTGGCTCATGGGCGATCTTTCCTCGGCGGATCTTCGTCAGGCGGGCCTGCTGGCCGTGATTTGGCTGCCGTGTGCCGTGGTCATTTTCTGGCTGTCGCACCCGATGAACCTGCTGTTGACCGGCAGTGACATGGCCCAGTCCATGGGCGTAAATGTCCGGGCCGTGTTTCTGACGCTGCTTATCCTGACATCCCTGATGGTCAGTGCCACGGTCTGTTATTGCGGGCTTCTGGGCTTTGTCGGGCTGATCGTCCCGCATCTTCTGCGGCGGCTTTTCGGCCCGGACCACCGGCTGTTGGTGCCGGCAAGTTTTTTGGGGGGAGCGGCCTACATGGTGATCTGTGATGCGCTCTCGCGGACGCTTTCCCAGCACGGCGATATCCCGGTCGGTGTCGTCACGGCCATGATCGGGGCTCCGGTCTTTATCTTTTTGCTGAAACGGTCGGGGCGATCATGAACGCAGTCGAGGCAACCCATCTGTGCTGCTCCTACCAGCATGTGCCGGTGATCGATCGGGTCAGTCTTTCCATAAAAAGAGGGGAGTGCTTCATCATCATCGGTCCCAATGGTTCCGGGAAAACGACTCTGATGCAAATGCTTTCCGGAATCCGGAAGCCCGGCCACGGGAGGGTGAGCATCCTCGGCCGACCCCTGGAAGGCTACCGGAGAAAGGCATTGGCCCGGCGCATCGCCATCGTCCCGCAGGGCATTCCGTCGGAATTTCCGTTTACCGTGTTTGAAACCGTGCTGCAGGGACGTTCGCCCCACACGGGGCCCTTTGGCCTCGAGGGGCCAAAAGACATCGAAAAAGCCAGGCAGGCCATGGAATTTACCCATGTGGCCCATCTGGGTCACCGGCGCATGGATCAACTCAGCGGCGGCGAACGCCAGAGAGTCTTTATCGCCCGGGCCATCTGCCAGGAACCGGAAATTCTTTTTCTGGACGAACCCACGGCGGCTTTGGACCTGGCCTATCAGGTCCAGGTGATGGACCTGCTGGAAACCTTAAAAGAAGAAAAGGGAAAGACGATAGCGATGATCTCCCATGACATCAATCTGGCGGCCATGTATGGCGATCGGCTGCTTTTGCTTTGCCAGGGGCGCGTGATGTGCCAGGGCCCGCCCGATGCGGTGCTCACCTATCCATTTCTGGAAGCCGCCTATGGGTGCGTTGTCCTGGTGGATAAAAATCCCTTGGGGGGGGTGCCGCGGGTGACGCCTGTCCCGAAAAGACAAATGATAGAAAGGTAAACCGATGAGAAGGATTTTTTGGACCGTTTGTATCTTTTGGCTGGTGGGGTTACCCTGGCCGGTTTTAGCCGATGACGCCGGAGCGGTTCAGGCACCGGCGACTTCGATTGATCCGATCGTGGTCACCGCCACCCGGCAGGAAAAAACCGAATCGTCTCTTCCCGATGATATCACCATCATCACTGCCGCCGATATCCGTCAATCGACGGCCACCAACGTGCCGGATCTACTCCGAACGCTGCCCGGTGTTGACGTCAGAGACGTCACCGGCAACCAGCGCGACTTTGTGGTTGATCTGCGGGGCTTCGGTGAAACCGCTCAGTCCAACACCCTGGTGCTGGTAGATGGCCGCCGCATCAACCAGGCCGACCTGAGCGGAACCGATTGGACGCTGATCCCACTGAACCGGATCGCCCGGATCGAAGTCATCCGGGGCGGTGGCGGCAGCGTGCTCTATGGAGACAACGCCACCGGCGGGGTCATCAACATCATCACTAAAAAAGGCCATAAGACGACTTTGAGCGGTGGCATGCGGGTGGGAAGCGACAATTTATTTGAAACCAGCGCGGGTGCCAGCGGGACTGAAAAAGATCTGTCCTATGCCGTATCGGGAAACTATTACAGCTCCGACGGGTATCGGGACAACAGCGCCACCATCGCCAAGAATCTGGGCGCCAATTTGGCCTATTACCTCGGGGATGCGGCCACGATCAACCTGGGCGCAGGCTACCACAGGGACAATACCGGCTTGCCGGGAGCCTTGACGCAAAGCGATCTGGACGCCGGTCTGCCGCGCACCGCTACGTTGAACCCCAAGGATTACGCCGATACCGAGGATACCTATGTGTCGGTCGGCCCGGAACTCTATTTTCCGGGTGACAGCCTGTTTCGTGTGGACATGTCCTTCCGAAACCGCTCGGTGGCGTCCTATTCCACTTTCACGGGGGGCAATTTTGAAGGGGATACCTCGATTAAAACCACCGCCATTTCGCCGCGGGCCATCATTCGAGAACCTGTCATGGGGTTGAAAAACGACCTGGTGGCCGGCTTTGATTTTTCAGACGCCACCGAAGACATCACCAACAGCACGGTTTTTTTTGGATCCCCTTCAATCGGCGAGTTTAAGCTTGAGAAGAAAAACTACGGCGCCTATGCGCATGATGAAATAAATATCACCGATCAGCTCAGTCTTTCCGGAGGATACCGGTATGATTGGGTGAAATACCAATTTTTGCCTTCCTCTCCGGAATCGGCCGAAATGGATGAGAATCTTTTTACCACCGGAATCAACTACCGTTTTGGAAAACAATCGAATATCTATGCCAGTTTTTCACGCAGCTTCCGCTATCCGTTGATGGATGAGCTTTTCAGCTTTTTCACCAACACCATCAATACGGATCTTTTGCCCCAGACTTCCGATGACATCGAGGCCGGTTTACGGCACAGCTTTACCGACAGCCTTTATGGGTCGATCCGTGTTTTCCGGATCAACACCAGCCAGGAAATTTACTTTAATCTGACGGATTACCGGAACGAAAACCTCGACGGGGACACCCGGCGCGACGGTGTGGAACTGACTCTGACCCGGGTGTTTGACCGGTTTCGGGTTTCCGGCAACTATACCTATGAAACCGCCGAGATCCGGGGAGGTCAATTTGCGGGAAAAACCATCCCCGGTGTGCCCTCTCAGAAAGCCAGCCTGGATACCCGGATAGATCTGGGACGGGGTTTTGCGTTAGGGTTAAACGGCACCTATGTCGGTCAACGGTATTTCGAAAGCGATTTTGCCAACCACTTTGCCAAACAAAGCGATTACACCGTGGTCAACGCCCGGCTGGACTATACCCTTAAACATTATACGTTTTTTTTGATCGGGAACAACCTTTTCAACGAAACCTACTCGGAATATGGAGTGCTCGGGGGAACTCCGCTGCAGCCATCCTATTATCCCTCACCCAAAATCAATTTCATAGCCGGGGTCTCTTTTCGATATTAGCCGCCATAGATTTAAAAGAGATTCAAAAGACCGATTCGGGCCCAGGGGTTTTCGCACCATCGCAAATGAAAATTCCGGTCAGATAAGATAATAAAAAGGGCGGGGCAAAAAAACACCCCTGATTTTTGGACATGATATCCGATCAACGCCATGCCAGATGCTCCGTTTTTGGATTCATCGGTCTTTCGGCCGGTATCCATGCGCTGATCATCGCCCTGATCCAGATAAATGCTCAATCCGCCAGGCGCGTCCCGCCCCCGATGGCACTGACCATCCAGATGGTGGCAGCGCCGGCGCCGCCGCGGGCAGTCCCAAAGCCACGGATCGCGCCCGGGACTGCCAAGCCGGCCAAGGCCGCCGGACCCCGGATCACGCCCGTCTCCAAGCCGGCAAAAGCCTCTGGGCCCCGGATCGTGCCCCCGGCTCCCAAACCGGTAAAACCGCCCTCTGTCCCGGCGCCAGAGCCCATTTCCCGATTCAAACCCAGGAGGCGAAAGCGGGCGCCCGTGCGGTTTAAGCCTAAGAACGCCGGGAAGCCACCCCCCATGACGGCGGCTGCGGCAGCTAAACCGAAACGTTTTTCGAAACTCCGGGCCCCGATTTCTTTCGCTACACCGGAAAAACGCAAAACCTCCGTTGCCGACCGGCCAGAGGGGGTCAAGAAGGTGGAGGAATCGATGGCGGCGTCAGATCGCGGCTCGGGGACCAGGCTGTTTACCGGCTACCGCCGGCAGATGGACTCGATTCCTGAACGGCGGGCATCGTTTAGGCCATCTATGCCGGACACCACGCACGGTCCGCCAGGGGGTCAAAACGCGGGCTTGTCATCTGGGAGCGCTTTGAAAATGACCGCCGAAGCCTATTTTCACGTGGTCCGGGAGCGGATTGCCCAAAAGAAAACCTATCCCCTGGTGGCCGTCGACCGGCAAATGGAAGGCCAGGTCACGGTTGGGTTCACCATCGATTTGGACGGCCGGATTTCAGGGGTAAACATCGTTTCCAGCTCCAGGCGGCCGATACTGGATCGGGCCGCCATCCAAGCCGTGGAGGCGGCGTCGCCGTTTCCCAGGCCGCCCGCATCGGTGTTTCATAGACCGATACACATATCGGTTCCCATCTTGTTTCAATTGAGCTAGGTCGGATCAGAAATCAAAGCGGGATGGCTTGTCAAGAGGGGTTAAATATAGACGCCGCAGGCAACATAGGCATCCTCGCCGGGGACCTTCATGAGGTAGGTGCTTTTGAGCGACGAGGCCGTTTTCCCGGGTTTGGGCCACCAGTAGTTGACCCATCCGGCCCCCTGGCTGACCGCCGTGCCGACAAGATCGCTAAAAAGGGCCTTGCCTTTGATATCGGTCACCTCGGATAGATCCGGCCCCACCAGTTTCTCCGGCTGCATGGGGTGGGCCAGCAGGGTGACCTTGCCGCTGGTGGCGCCGATGTAGATGTACCATTCGTCACCGATGCAAAATGGGCCGTTTTTATCCTGAGCCGCGGCGATGGTGGCGGCCAGCCCTTTTTTCTGGATCATCACCATCCCTTTTTTCACCAGGGCGATGGCTTGATTTTTCCGGTTGATGCCTCTTAGCACCTCATGGAGCGTGGCGGAAACTTCATGCATTTTCTCGGCTTGGGCTTCCATATCCGTGGAGC
>JBJKSK010000154.1:0-2733 GCA_046704125.1 Desulfobacterales bacterium
TCCTGGGAGCAACTGCACCGCGACTCACGGGCTCTGGCCTGGCGTCTGCTCGACATGGATTTTTTCCGGGGCATCATCGCCGTCACCCGAGGCGGCCTGGTACCGGCGGCCATCGTGGCCCGGGAGCTGGACATCCACCTCATCGATACGGTCTGCGTGTCCAGCTATAGCTGGCAGGACCGCAACGGGGAGGTGGAAGTGCTAAAGGCGGTCTCCGGAGATGGAGAAGGGATGCTGATCATCGACGATCTCGTCGACACGGGACGCACGGCCAAACGGGTGCGTGAGATGCTCCCCAAGGCCCATTTTGCTTCGGTCTACGCTAAACCGGCCGGCCGGCCCCTGGTGGATACCTACATCACCGAGGTGGGCCAGAACACCTGGATTCTGTTTCCCTGGGACACGGAGTCCCAGTTTGTCCAGCCCATCGCCGGGATGAAAAAAGACACCATATGAGCGCCGCAGCCCTGATCCGCCTGGAAAAAATCTGCAAGTCCTTTGGTTCCGTGCGGGCCAACAGCGACATCAGCCTCGACATCCATGCCGGGCGGATCAAGGCGCTGCTGGGGGAAAACGGCGCGGGGAAAAGCACCTTGATGAGCATCCTGTCCGGCCGGTTGCAGCCGGATGCCGGCCGGATTGTGCTCGGAGGCCGCCCGGTTTTCGGCTACGGCACCCGGGATGCCATCGCCGCGGGCATCGGGATGGTCTACCAGCATTTCATGCTGGTAGAGGCCATGACGGTGGCAGAAAACGTCTTTCTGGGCCAGAAAGGCCGATTTTTCATCAATCCCCGGCAGATGCTAAAAAAAGTCACCGATTTGGCCGACACTTACGGCCTGAGCATCGACCCCGGGGCACGGGTGGCACATCTGTCCATGGGCGAGCGCCAGCGCGTGGAAATCCTCAAGCTGCTTTACCGTCAAAGCCAGGTGTTGATCTTTGACGAACCCACCGCGGTACTCACCCCCCTGGAAACCAAACAACTCTTTACCGCCTTCCGGCAGATGACAAGCCAGGGGAAAGCCATCGTATTTATCAGCCACAAACTGGCCGAGGTGATGGAGATCGCCGATGAGATCACCATCCTGAGAAAAGGCCGCGTGGTGGAACATCTGCCCGCCGACCAGGTCAACTCCCAGGCCGAGCTGGCCCGGCGAATGGTTGGCCGGGAAGTGATCCTGCATGTCCAAAAAGAATATATCGAACCGCTTCAGCGGGTGCTCCGGGTCGAGCACCTTAGCGACCGCTTTTTAAAAAACGTATCCCTGGACCTGCGGCAGGGAGAGATTCTTGGGCTGGTGGGCGTGGCGGGAAACGGGCAAAAGCCCCTGGTGGAAACCGTTTGCGGACTGCGTCGGCCGCAAACCGGGCAGGTCACGGTTCTGGGCGCCCCCTGGGAGCGATATTTTTCCGGTAAAACCCGGGAGGCGGTCATGAGCTTCATCCCCGAAGACCGGCTGGGGTTGGCGACTTGCCGGGGGCTGAACCTGGTGGACAACTTTTTGCTGACCGCCCGTGGCAGCTTCACCCGAGGTCCCTGGCTGTTGAAGAAAAAAGCCGAGCGCAAGGCTCAGGATCTCATCAAAAATTTCGACATTCAGCCACCAAATCCCAAAATCCTGGCCCAAAATCTTTCAGGGGGAAACCTTCAGAAAATGGTGCTGGCGCGGGAATTTTTCCGGAGCCCCCGGTTGATCGTGGCCGAACAGCCCACCCAGGGCCTGGACATCCGAGCCGCCGAAGAGGTCTGGCACCTGCTGCTTAGCGCCCGCGTACGCGCCGGTATCTTGTTGATCACGGGCGATCTCAACGAAGCCCTGGCGCTTTCGGATCGCATCGGGGTGATGAATGCCGGCCGCATCGTGGATATCTTTGATGCCGACGACACGGAAAAAGTCGACCAGATCGGCTCGATGATGGCCGGCCTGGTCTGACGCGCTTTTAGCGCCTGCCCGGCGCCGGGCCGCGTCAATAGTCAATTCCAGGCTGCGGCTCGATGTCCTTTTGATACGCGTGCTTGATTTCCCGCACCTCGCTGACCGTGTCGGCCCGCTCGATTATCTGTGGATGGGCGTCGCGCCCGGTAAACACCAGGTGCATCAACGGGGGCTTTTTATCCAGAATCCCCAGCACCTGATCCAGATCCACCAGCTTGAGATTCAGAGCGTTGTTGATTTCATCGAGAATGAGAAGGTCACAGGCTTTTGAATCCATCTTTTCATGCACCAGCAAAACCGCATCCTGGGCGTTTGCCCGATGCTCCTCGAAGGGATAGGGATTTCCCTGGATACCGCAAAATCCCTTGCCCGTAGAAATCAACTCGATGGGACAGGCTATTTTTTTCACGCCGTCCCACTCCCCGGAATACAAATCCCCTTTCATGAACTGGATGATGCACACGCGCAACCCATGGCCGCAGGCCCGAACGGCCATGCCCAGCGCCGAAGTGGTTTTGCCCTTTCCAGCCCCGGTGATCACTACCAACAGCCCCTGGCGCTTCTTTGGCTGCAACCGGTCGATCTTGACCGGCTTCGAAGCCTTGGGCATCACCGACTCACCGGTTTTCCCCGGACGGATTTCGCAAGCCGGTCCCTTTATCTGTGACATTTTCGATATTTCCGTGTCCATGAGCGGTTGTCCTTTCTGGGTTCAAAACCCCCGCTTGTTTCAAACCGTTTCAGATGTTTCACATGTTTCATGTTTCGGGCGGCACACCGCCGGTCAAAAGGC
>JBJKSK010000155.1:0-5633 GCA_046704125.1 Desulfobacterales bacterium
CCTGGCCGCCTGGGTGCTGAAGGAAAATCCGCGCGGCAGTGTTCGAACTGCCCGGCGCGACGGCGGCAAACACAGCAGCCCCAATGCCGGCATAGCGGAGGCATCCATGGCCGGAGCCTTGGGAATCCAACTGGGCGGACCGGCCTATCGCAGCGGCCGGCTGGAGGATACACCGACTATCGGTGACCCGGCAAGCCCATTGGCCGCGCAACACATCGACCGAGCCTGTCGATTGATGATGGCAACCACCCTGGCGGGGGCAGTGGCGTTTTCCCTGATTCGGGCGGTTTTGGAGATGGTTTCAAGGTGAATCCACCAGGCCAGCCACGACTTCTCGTGTTTACCGGTGACGGGAAGGGCAAGACCACGGCCGCCTTGGGCATGGCGCTGCGGGCCCTGGGCCACGGGATGCGGGTGGCGGTGTTTCAGTTCGTCAAACATGATGACAAGACCGGCGAGCTGAAGGCCCTGAAGCGGTTTGACAAGGCTATGATCGTTCAAATGGGCTGCGGGTTTGTACCGGCGGCGGGCAACCCTGAATTCAAGACGCATGCCGAAGCGGCCCGAAAAGGACTGGCGGCGGCGGCTTCCGCGATGGCTTGCGGGAAATGGGATCTGGTGGTGCTTGACGAGATCAATATCGCCGTGTCCAAAGACTTGGTGACCGAGGCGGATGTGATTGCCGCCGTCACGATGGCCATGCCACCAACGGTGATCGTGCTCACCGGTCGTGGCGCTACCGATGGGCTGATTTCCCTGGCAGATACGGTTACCCAGATGAAGGCCGTTAAACACGGCCTGACCCATGGATGGCCGGCACAGCAGGGGGTGGAGTTCTGAAACGCGCTATCCCCAGAATCGTGATTTCCGGCACCCATTCCGGCGCGGGAAAAACCTCCATCACCTTGGCGGTGACGGCTGCTCTGGCGCGCAGGGGCCTTAACGTCCAAACCTTCAAGGTAGGGCCAGATTTCCTGGATCCCGGGCATCTGGCCGCGGTATCGGGTCGGCCGTGCTACAATCTGGACGGGTGGATGTGCAATCGCGCCTATGTGCAACATCTTTTCGGCCGGGTGGCATCCGATGCCGATGTGGCGGTGATCGAAGGCGTTATGGGGTTGTTTGACGGCGCAACGCCAAACGGTATGCAAGGCAGTACAGCAGAAATAGCCGCCTGGCTGGAGGCGCCGGTCATGATCGTGGTCAACGCCCATGGTATGGCCGGCAGCCTGGCGGCTGTAACGGCCGGATTCGCCGGTCTGGAACCCAGCGTTCAGGTAGTTGGTGTGCTGGCCAACTTCACCGGTTCACCCCGCCACCGCGAGGGGCTGGCCCAATGCCTGGAGGTCCGTCCGGGATTGCCGCCGCTGGTGGGCGCGGTTCCCCGGGGCGCCTTGCCGCAGATCGCCAGCCGGCACCTGGGGTTGGTTAGCGCCGATCCGCAAGGCCGCCTTGAAGCGGATACCGTTGCCCGACTGGCCGATGCCGCCGAAACCCATATCGAGCTAAACCGGGTGCTCCAACTCGCCGGCCAGGGGCCGCCAATCGATATGGGCGCGCCGCAGCCTGGCGCACCACCGGTCGATCTCCGGCTGGCCGCGGCGCGGGACAAGGCGTTTCACTTTTACTACCAAGACCTGTTCGACGCACTGGCGGCCCGGGGCTGCGAGACGGTTTTTTTTTCTCCCATGTCGGACGAAAAACTGCCGGAGCACACGGACGCCCTTTACCTTGGCGGCGGGTATCCCGAAGAGTATGCGGCGGCGTTATCCGCCAACGGAAGCATGCGGCAAAGCATTTGCGAATTCGCGGATTCGGGAAGGCCCCTGTATGCCGAATGCGGCGGCTTGATCTATTTGTCCAAAGGTATTACCACCTTGGACGGAAACCGCTATCCCCTGCTGGGGGTGTTGCCCGTTTACACGCGCATGCTGCCGAAGAAAAAATTTTTAGGCTACGTTGAGGTGAAGATAAAAACCGACTGTCTATGGGGAGCATCGGAAGACGTGTTGCGGGGGCATGAATTTCATTACTCCGAACTGGTCTCGGATCTTGGCGCCGGAAAGGGGTGGGAGCACGCGTACGATCTGAACCGCCGAAGAACCGGCGCTGTGGTCGGTGAAGGCTATCAGCGGGGTAATATTCTGGCCAGTTATGTTCATCTTCACCTGGCCGGACATGCCCGGGCTCTGGATCAATTTATCAATCGTTGCAAGAAAAGAGGGATTCCATGACCACCACCAAGCACACGCACCAGGACCATGGCCTGGAAACGCCGGCGATCCATCATCTTTATGAAAACCCAATGAGCGGAGCGGCTATCGAGGCCGCATCATTTGCCGCCATTGACCAGGAGGCCGGAGACCATGGGTTTTCCACCGATCAATGGGAGGTGGTCCGCCGGATGATCCATGCCACGGCTGATTTCTCCCTGGCGCAAACGGTCCGATTCTCCGCGGGCGCCCTTGAATCCGCCGCTGCGGCGCTGGCCAAGGCAAGCCCCATTTACGTCGATTCCCAAATGATTCGCTCGGGAATTTCCCTGGCCCGGCTGCGTACGGTCAATGCGACCTACTCGCCCGCCGATCTTCACTGCCACGTCGCTGATCCGGATGTGGCCCGAAAAGCGGCCGCCGCCGGTCTGCCCCGATCGATTTTCGCCGTGCGAAAGGCCCGACAAACACTGGACGGGGGCATCGCGGTGTTTGGCAACGCACCTGTGGCCCTGCTTGAACTCAACCGGCTGATCGTGGAGGAAAATATCCGGCCGGCTCTGGTCATTGCCGTACCCGTAGGATTTGTCCATGTCACCGAAAGCAAGCATGAGCTCATGGGACTGGGCGTTCCTTATGTCGCCGTGGAAGGCCGGCGCGGCGGCAGTCCTATGGCAGTCAGTATCGTCCATGCGCTGTGCACAGTGGCGGCAAGGCGCCTGAAGGCCGAAACCAAAGCCCGGGGAGTTTCGCCGGTGGATGCGGTCATTTTGCTGGGACACGGCAGCCGTGTGCAAAACGCGGGACGGTCCATGGAGATGGTAGGCGCCATGCTCAAGGAAAAATACGGCTATCCGGTTGTGGAAACCTGCCACATGTCCAGGCTGGGGCCTCACTTTCCCGAAGCCTTTGACAAGTGCCTGGCCGCCGGCGCCAGGCACATTTTACTGATTCCCTACTTCTTGCACGAAGGGGTCCATATGAAGATGGACATCCCCGGCATGATGCAGGAAAGCGCGGCCAAACATCCGGAGGTGCGCCTGGTAATGGGTAAACACTTGGGCTTTGACGCTCTGCTGGCGGATTTGGTGCAAAAGCGGATAGAAGAATCGATGCGGATGTGCGATGTGCGCGAGATTAGCCTTCCGGAAGAAGACGCCTTTCCCATACCGCCCGGCCAATGCGAATTTGTTCCCATGCTGCCTGAGGAAGCCGCCAGATGGCGGGCGATGACCGACAAGCCCTCGTTTACGAAAATCGAACCGGGAAAGTAAATGTGAGCCGGTTAAAGTCAGGCTATACCACCGGGACCTGCGCGGCGGGCGCGGCCAAGGCGGCCGTTATCCTGCTGGCGGGAAAGTCGCCGAGCAACCCCGCGCAGGTGTCCATACAACTGCCTGACGGCGAAACGGTGGTGCTGCCCGTCGTCTATGCCCGTTTGGACGGCCCCAGGGCCACGGCGGCCATTCAAAAAGACGCCGGCGATGACCCGGATGTCACCCACGGCTCGCTGGTGGTGGCCACAGTGGCCTGGCGTTGCGATAACCGGATCGAATTTGCCGCCGGCGACGGGGTCGGCACCGTGACGCGACCCGGTTTATCCCTTTTGCCGGGTGAACCTGCGATTAATCCAACGCCGCGGCGCATGATCCACCAGGCCATCCGGGAGACCACGACCCGCGGGGTGCGGGTGGAAATCGCCATTCCCGGCGGCCGGCAACTGGCCGAAAAGACGTTCAACCCGCGTCTGGGAATCGAAGGGGGGCTTTCCATCCTAGGCAATTCCGGCCGAGTGCGCCCGTTTAGCCACGAGGCCATCCAAGCCACCGTAGGCTGCGCGCTGGATGTGACCGCCGCCGGTGGCGTCGGCTTTCCGGTACTGGTGCCCGGCCGGATTGGTGAAAAGGCCGCCCGGAAACATTTTAAACTGGTGCCCGAGCAAATCATCGAAGTCAGCAACGAATGGGGCTATGCCCTGGAGAAATTGCATCAATACGCTTTTGAACGGGTGCTGATGGTGGGCCATCCGGGTAAACTGGTCAAACTGGCCGTCAACCAGTGGCAAACCCACTCATCGCGTTCGGGCAGTCCGGTGGCGATCCTGGCGCGTCTGGCAACAGAGATTCTATGCCGTCGGCTGTCATCGGACAGCGTCACCACAGAGGCCTTGATCAATAGCCTCAACCGAGGTGAACGGGCCCGGTTGGCCATCGCCCTGGCTGAGAAAATCACTGTGGCCGCCGCTCGAAAAATCGGCGGCGCTCCGGCACCGTCGGTGTTTCTGGTGAACCTGCAGGGCGAGAGGCTCGGTGCCTGTGGAGAGCTGGAACCATGGGGAAAATAGAAATGCAGACAGCACCGGACCATCGGCTGATCACCATCGTGGGTTGCGGTCCGGGCTCGCCGGAGGCCATCACCCTTGAGGGCTTGCGGGCCATCGAAGGTGCTGCGGTGGTCGTCGGTGCACCCCGTCTGCTGGCCAGATTCGCGCCACCCGACGCCGCCCGGGTCCCGGTGGGGACGGATATGACCGCGGTGCTGGAAGAAATCGCCCGGCACCTGCCCTGCGGCAAGGTGGTGGTGCTGGTCACCGGCGATCCGGGCATTTCCAGCCTGGCCAAACCCGTCCTGCGGCACTTCGGCCGGCAGGCCTGCACCGTGATACCCGGCATCAGTGCCGTTCAGGCGGCATTTGCCAGGCTCGGCCTGGACTGGATCGACGCTCGGCTGGTGAGCGCCCACGGCCGCGTTCCGGAAGTGACGGCGCAGGCTTTGGCCCGCCATGACAAAATCGCCGTGCTGGCCGGCACCAAACAGGCCATGCTCTGGACCGCCCGGGTGGCGGATGCCCTGGCCCGACACGAGGCATACCTGTGCATGGATTTGACCCTGGCTTCGGAATGTGTTCGGCTGACGAACGCCGACGAAATAAGGGAAATGCCGGCATCCGGCCGGATGATCATTCTTTTGGTGAAAGAAGGGGTATTAGTATGACGACCGGAGTTTTCTACGGCATCGGGATCGGCCCCGGCGATCCCGATTTGATTACCGTTAAAGCCGCCGGCATTTTGTCTCGGTGCCGGATTGTCTTCGTGCCAAAGGCCCGGGCCGCGGAGCAGAGCATCGCG
Organism: Desulfobacterales bacterium; assembly: GCA_046704125.1. GTDB lineage: Bacteria > Desulfobacterota > Desulfobacteria > Desulfobacterales > JBJKSK01 > JBJKSK01. The sequence goes on from JBJKSK010000155.1 coordinate 5,342, forward strand.
TTGGCCATCAGCGCCAAACACCTGAACCCCCGGGCCGATATTCGTGAACTGGTTTTCCCGATGACCACGGACAGGGCCAAACTGCGCCAATCGTGGATCACCAACGCCAAAGAAATCGCTGCCGTCGTCAAAAGCGGCCAAGACGCGGCGTTTCTGACCCTGGGCGACGCCCTGCTCTACTCCACCTATATCTACCTGGTGCGCGCCCTGCGGGAAGTGGGGGGGGGGGGGGGGGGGGGGGGGGGGGGGGGGGGGGGGGGGGGGGGGGGGGGGGGGGGGGGGGGGGGGGGGG
>JBJKSK010000156.1:0-5858 GCA_046704125.1 Desulfobacterales bacterium
CCCCGCCACTTCGCGCACCGGCACTACGTTGCCCGGACTGCCAGGCAGCGCGATGAGCGGTTCCAATGCCGCCAAATTTATTTCGATGGTTTCTTCATAGTCAGCACCTGCATCCGCCACGATTTCAAGCCAGACATCCCCCCGCCCCTGCTCGGAAAGAAATTGCCTGACGACATCATCTGACGGAAAAACGGTGCTGGTGGCCCCGAGTTCAGTGCCCATGTTCGCGATCACATGCCGATCCATGGCGGTCAGCCCAGCCAAACCGGGTCCGAAATACTCGATGATCCGGCCCAGCCCGCCGTCCACACCGTACCGGCGCAGCATCTCCAAGATGAGGTCTTTAGCGCTGACCCATTCAGGCAGCCGGCCGATCAGACGAACCCCCATGACCGCCGGCATGGGAATATAAAGGGGTTCACCAGCCATGGCAGCAGCCACCTCCATTCCACCGGCGCCAAAGGCCAGCATACCCAGCCCGCCAGCGGCAGGGGTGTGGCTGTCGGAACCGACCAGGGTCTTGCCCGGTATGCCGAATCGCTGCATATGAACCGGGTGGCTCACCCCGTTTCCCGGTCTGCTGTACCAGATCCCGAATTTTTTGCAGGCACTGCGCAAAAACAAATGATCATCAGCGTTTCTGTAATCGGTCTGCAAAAGGTTATGGTCGACATACTGAGCCGATAACTCGGTGCGCGCCCGTCCCACGTTCATGGCATCGAATTCCAGCATGACCATTGTCCCCGTGGCGTCCTGGGTCAGGCTCTGGTCCATGCGCAGCCCGATTTCTTCACCGATGAGCATTTTCCCCTCGATCAGATGGGATTCGATCAATTGATGCGTGACATTTTTCCCCATAGCTGCCTCTTTTTCGGGCGATAGCCGCCGGGTCATTTCATAAATTGCACCTGCGTTTCGACACCCGCCGCCTGGCTCAGGTCCGCCAACATTACTATAGACAACAGGACTAGCCTTTTGAACCAAGGTTCGAAGCTTGTCCGGGTCAAGGCTTTTTGCCGCCGGAATTCAGGGTTAAACTCTGCCGCCCATGGATCCCGGCGGGTCGCTGCGTTGAAAAACCGATGCGGGTCAACCGGAACATCATGGAAAGACATGGCTCCTGGGAAACTCGTTGTCACACAATCAATTCAATTATTGTGCCAATCGATCAAGTTTTCACTAACCATTTTATTTTTCTAAAAAAAATAAAATCTCCAGTGATGATTTAACCTGCCATCTTGCTCAAAAATTTGAGGCTATCAAGTTATTGCTGCGTTGAATCAAACTTTTAATGAAATTGCCGATCTTGCATTGGAATCGCAATGACTGGAATGAATCCATGGCCCTGGACACGGCCATTGAAGATGGGATGGCTCAATGCCAAATCCTGGATCTGAATAACGCCTGGTTTTGGCGGGACAAAACATGTACGTCGCCGATCACCTGGAGTCGGCTTGCTCCCCCTGATATTAAATATTGATATATAAAGCTTGACTTTAGCGGCAAAGGGGATATATTGGTTCATAATTTGACTTGGCCTTGGTGGCCGGGTCCGTTTCGTTACTGAAGGAAAAGTCCATTTGTCAAAGTGGAACGCCTGATGTTAGGAAATGAAAAAACAAAGAATTTTTTTAAGGAGTTTTCACAATGGCCAATGGCACAGTAAAATGGTTTAATGACAGCAAGGGTTTTGGTTTTATCGAACAAGAAGACGGCGGCGCGGATGTGTTTGTCCATCATTCCGCCATTAATTCCACCGGTTTCCGCTCTCTCAAGGAAGGCGACCGCGTCACCTTCGAGATTGAGCAAGGCAAAAAAGGGCCGGCGGCGGCAAACGTCACCGTCGTCTAACGTTTAGCTGTTTTTCAAATTTAAAAAAGGGCCTTTTCTTTTCGAGAAAAGGCCCTTTGCGTTTCAGTCCTCCGCTATTTTGCCGGCGGCAACTTTGGGAAAGCCGGCTACCGGTTTTTTAAATCGATCATGCAGGATGTTAAAATCCGTTTGGTCAAGGTATTGGCCATATCCTTACGGTATTGGGCGGACGCACGCAGATCGCTGATCGGTTGAATTTGATCGGCCGCCATCCGGCCGGCTTCCTCGGCCACCGATGCCCCCAACTCCTTGCCCAGCAAATAATTCTCGACATTTTCAAGCCTTACGGGCGTCGGTGCCACCGATCCCATGGCCACCCGGCAAGCGTCGATGCGACCGTCCCTGGCCCTGATCCAGGCCGCCACGGAAATAATCGAGCAGACAAAGGCCGTGCGAAGTCCAAGACGGACGCGATGGGCCGACTCGCCGGGTTTCAGGGCCGGAATGCGGACGCCGGTGAGCACATCGCGCGGGTGCAGCCGTGTGGTGCCGGGACCTAGAAAAAATTTGGACAAAGGCACGGACTCCTCGGTTTCTGTCCCGTGGATGTCGACTTGTGCATCCATCACCAAAAGCGGTGGAGCCGTGTCGGCCGCCGGAGAAGCCATGCACAAATTGCCCCCGATCGTTGCCGTGTTGCGCACCTGGACAGAAGCCATCTGAGCCACGGCCGCCGCAAGAACCGGCGCCTTTTCCCGGATAAGGGGCGAAGAGGCGATATCGGCCAGACGCGTAGCCGCCCCTAGGGTCACGGCATCGCCGTCGTCGCGGATAAAGTCGAGCTGCGCCACCCCCTTGATGTCGATCAGGTTCAAACCGTCGTCAAAAGTCCATTTCCCGTGTCGCACGGCGGGGATGAAATCCGTGCAACCAGCCACGACTTTGAATGGCTTTTTTATGGTTCCGACAAGTTCCAACAAACCGTCGAGATCTTTCGGACGGTGGTAGATGATTTCGGGCAGCGCCCTGGATCCAATAAAATTTTTCATGATGCTGTTGCCTCCATGTGCTGGCAAGGGCGCACGGTTCACCACCAGTTGCCGGCGTCCCGGGCTGCCTTGGCTTCCCGAATGGCCTTGACGATATTGACATAGCCGGTGCATCGGCACAGATTGCCCTCGATGCCCTTTCGGATCTGCGCTTCACTCAGGGGCATTCCGGCGCTTTTTTCGATAAGCGCATAGGCGCTCATCAGCATTCCGGGCGTACAATAACCGCACTGCATTCCATGCAGATCCACAAAGGCATCCATCAGGGGATGCCGCCGGCCGTCTCGAACCAGTCCTTCGGTGGTCAAGACGTCGGCTCCGTCGGCCGCAGCGGCCAGCACCAGGCAGCTGTTGACCGGTTGCCCGTCGATTAGCACCGTGCAGGCGCCGCATTCTCCCTCCTCACAGCTGCGATGCACACTTTGGTACTTCAGCGTATTTCGCAGCACATCGAGCAGTGTTTCCCGGGCATCGACTTGGATATGTTCATCTTTTCCATTTACTTTCAGGCGGACTTGAACTTTCATGTATCTCTCTCCTTAATGGCCGCGGCCATGGCGTCCCGGCGTCACCGTTTCTTCCCGCCGGCTTCCCGGATCCATCGAAGCACCCGTTCGGGTGAAGCCGGCGAATCGTTGACTTCCACACCAAAGGGCGCCAGGGCGTCTTCGATGGCGGTGAGGATGACGGCCTTGCTGCCGATAATGGGAGCCTCTCCCATGCCTTTGCTGCCGGTCTCTGAAAAAGGGCTGGGGGTTTCGAGGTGGGCGATTTCGATATCCGGGGCCTCCACGGCCGTGGGCATCAGGTACTCGCCCGCCGAGGTGTTGAGCAGGCTGCCGTCGGCACCGTATTGGAGCCTTTCCGTCAACGCTTCGCCAATGCCCTGAACGATGCCGCCGTGGATCTGACCGTCGACCACCTTGCGGCTGATGATAGTTCCGGCATCGTGCACATGAATGTATTTCAAAATGCGGGTCACCCCCGTCTCGACATCCACCTCAACGGCGGCCACGTCCACGGACACACAAAAGGTCGTGTAGGAACTGCCGGTTTCCGGCGTATTGGGGCTGTACCAGGTCGCCGTGACATCGAGCAGCTGGTCATGGGCCAAAAGCACGTCTTTGGGCAATTTCCTGGGGCCGGGGAAAAAAAAGGCCTTGTTCGCCAGCTCCTTGAAGGTCAGCCGGTGATCGGGCCTGTGGCGATCAAAAAGGATACCGTCCTTGATATCGATATCTCCAGGCTCCACGTGAAGAAAATGCGCCGCGAAGCGGTCGACTTTTTTCCGCAGCAGTTTAGCGGCCTTGGCCACGGCGCTGGCCGGCCAGACCGCGCCGCGGCTGGAAAGCGGCCCCTGCCCGACCCAGTCCGAGGTCACCGGTCGGATGTAAACATCGCTAACAGCGCAGCCCACAATACCGCTGACGATTTGCGCATGGCTGATCTCGGCGCCCTGGCCGATCTCGGTGCGATCCGAATCCACCTCTACGGTGCCGTCCGGGGTGATGCGCACCCGCGCCTGGGTCAAGCCCCCCATCTGGCAGTTGGGCACCGCTACCCCGGCCGGCTCGATGGTGCTCACCACGCCGATGCCGATGTGCCGCCCGTTTTCGCGGCCCTTTTCCTGATCTTTGCGCCACTTCACGATGTCGATCATCTCCAGGGCCTTGTTGAGCGCCGCCGGGTAATCGCCGCTGTCCATCATATAATGGTTGATCTGCAGGTAGGGAAACTGCTCGGGCTGTATGAAGTTTTTCAGGCGAATGGCCTCCGGGGTCATTCCCAGTTCCCGGGCGACGCGGTTAATGACGGCTTCGATGAATTTCAGCCCCTTGTCCTTTCCGTAGCCGCGGTAGGCGCAATAGAAAGACTTGTTGGTGACGACGCCGATACCCTCGATGTGCATGCCCTTCCACCGGTACATGTTCGGCGGCGAGGAGCATGCGGGAAAAATGCTTAAGGCGGCGATTCCCTTGTTGGTGCTTTCCACCCCCAGATCGTGAACCACAGTGGCCCGCAACCCCAGCAGGGTGCCGTCGTTTTTAAACGCCACCTCGCCTTCCCAGAAAACGTCGCGTTGATGGGGGCCGGTGGTGATGAAATCCCGAAGGGATTCAACCCACTTGACCGGGCGACCCGTCAACATGGAGGCAAGCGCCACCACATTTTCCTTCCAGACATGAATTTTCAGTCCAAAGGCACCCCCGATGTCGACCGCGTGCACCTTGACTTTGGCCTCGGCAAGCCCCAGAGCGGCCGCCAGGTTGTGCCGCGCCAGAAACGGGGTCTGAAAGCTGCCCCACAGGTTGAGCAGCTCGCGTTTGGCGTCCCAGTGAGCCACGCACCCCCTGGGCTCGATGGGCAACCCGGTCACCCGGCCTTCACTGTGAGTGACTTTCATCACCCGGTCGGCCTCGGAAAAAGCACCTTGCGGATCTCCAAAGTCAAACACCAGATGCACCTGTTTGTTGTCGGGCCAGTCGTCGTAAAGTCTGGGGGCATCCGGGCCAAGCGCCCGCCTGGCATCGGTGACGGCCGGCAGCGGGTCGTAGTCCACCTCGACGCGGTCGGCGCCGATTCTGGCGGCCGTCTCATTTTCGGCCACGACGGCCGCCACCGGCTCCCCGTACCAACGCACCTTGTCAGCGGGCATGGCATAGACGTTGGCCAGGCGCCAGATCCATTCCGGGCTCTTGAAGTTGGCCTGCACGGGCAGCGGTCTGGTATGGCGCATCACCTCCTGCCCGGTGATCACGCGAATCACTCCGGGCACCTCAAGGGCCTTGCTGGCGTCGATTTTCTTTATCCTGGCGTGGGCGTAAGGACTTCCGACAAAGACGAGGTGGGCCATGTCCTGAAATTCCAAATCGCCGGCAAACTGTCCCTTGCCTGCAATGAGTCGAAGTTCCCTGCTTTCCATCGTTTTCTCCCCATCCTGCACCCGGTTGTTTCCATCGCGCCGGGTGCATCTGATCCTTGCGGTTTAGGCCCTGT
>JBJKSK010000157.1:0-3358 GCA_046704125.1 Desulfobacterales bacterium
CTATTCGAGAAGGCTCGCTGCCGTGCAGAGTGCAGCGTCATGAGCAAAGCCCGGGAATTGGCGTTGTCAAGCACAGTAAAGTACGTCAAGCGCCAATCGGTGAAATGCTTGCCTGCATATCGTTGACGGCTATAACTTTTACGAAGGGAGGAAAAATATGCCGGTTACCGTAGCAGAAGAATGGTTGAACGCATGTTCCGGTTGCGAGATTTCCATCCTCAACACGGGGGCCGCCCTGCTGGAGATTTTGCCCGAGCTCGACTTCGTCCACATTCCAGCCCTGATCGATCATAAGTACTTCGGCCAGCTGGGCAAGGGCACATCCCTGGAAATTCCGGAAGCGGTGGTAGGCATCGTCTCCGGGGGCGTTCGCAACGAAGAGCACCAGCGTGTCCTTGAGGAGATGCGCAAGAAAACCAAGATCCTGATCGCCCTGGGAAGCTGCGCCGCATACGGCGGTGTTCCTTCCCAGGCCAACATGTTCACCCGCGATGAAATGTTTGAAAAAATATTCCGCGGGTGCCCCTCCACCGATGCCTCGCCAGATCCGGTTCACCCCAATGTCCCCCCTTGGCTGAACGACTGCAAGGCGCTCGATGAGGTCGTCAAGGTGGACATCACCATTCCCGGCTGCCCCCCCCATCCGGACTGGATCGCCGATGCGATCGGCGCCCTGCTCAAGGGGGGCACATCCTGGCAGCTTCCCGAGCGCAGCGTGTGCGACACCTGCCCGGTGATACGCGAAAAAAAGTCCGCCGGGGGCCCGGTGAAACGCTGTCTCGAAAACATCGCCTTCGATCCGGAGGAAGGGCTCGAAAAGATGCGCTGTATCAATGAACAGGGCTTTCTCTGCATGGGACCCGTCACCTTGGCGGGTTGCGCCGGCAAAGCGGGGGTGCCGCGGTGTGTGCAGGCCCGCACGCCCTGTCGGGGATGTTTCGGCCCCATCCGCAAGGGCGCCCGTCCCATGGTCGACATGATGGGGGCCATGACTTCCATCGGTCTGGATCCCAAAACCATCGTGGACCGCCGCGGCATCATGAATCGATATACCGGCGGCCACGGAAATCTCAAACCATTGCCGGCCCGGCCGGTTAGAAGATAAGGAGGGGACGAAACCATGGGAGACGTCATCAATATTCAGCCGATCACGCGAATCGAAGGGCATGCCAAGGTCGTCATCCAACTCGACGATGCCGGCAACGTGGCTGACACGCGGTTGCATGTCCAGGCCCTGCGGGGCTTCGAAAAATTCTGCGAGGGGCGACCCGCTGAAGAAATGCCGCGGATTGTCTGCCACATCTGCGGCATCTGCCCCTGGGCACACCATCTGGCATCGAGCAAGGCGGGCGATGCCTGCTTCGGGGTCACGCCGCCGCCGGCCGCCGTCAAGCTGCGGCGGCTCATGCAGATGATCGCCTATGTCGGCGACAAGTTGCTGCATTTTTATTTTCTGGCCGCCCCGGACTTTGTCATGGGGCCGGATACGGACTACACTGCCAGAAATGTGGTGGGCATTATCGGGGCCGCCCCGGACATCGCCAAAAAGGTGGTCCACTTCCGGCAACTCACGGTCCAGATCCTCGAAGGCTTTGCCGGCAGGGCCATTCATCCAACCTTTTCGATGCCGGGAGGCGTCAGCAAACCGATGACGGAAAAGGAACGCGAAGACATCCTGGGCAAGGCCCGGGAACTTCTGGACTTTTCCAAATTCACCATCGATTTTGCCAAGAAAAACGTGTTCGCCAAATACACGGATGCCATCAAGAGCCTGGGCGTCATCAAGGTGGGGCATCTCGCAACGGTTACCAACGACGGTGCCCTCGATTTTAACGACGGCAAGCTGCGGCTGATGAAACCCGACGGTTCCTACGATGATTTCGAGTATGAAGACTATCTGGACTTTATCGGGGAGCACGTGGAGCCCTGGTCCTACCAGAAGTTTCCGTATGCCAAGCGCTGGGGCGATGGTTTGTCGCTGGATCTGGATCATCCCAGCGGCGTCTATCGCAGCAACTGCCTGGCCCGCATCAATGTGTGCGATAAAATGGCTACGCCTTTGGCCCAGGCCGAACTCGAGGAGTTCCGGAGTCATTTCGGCCGGCCGGCGCACCTGACCCTGCTCTATCATTACGCCCGCCTGATCGAACTCGTTCAGTGCGCGGAGAACATGGTCGCGCTTCTGGAAGATCCGGAGATCACGTCTACGGATATCCGCGCGGCGGTCAAACCCCGCGCCGGCCGCGGTGTCGGCTGCGTGGAAGCACCGCGTGGCACCTTGATCCACGACTATGAAACCGACGAAGAGGGGCTGATCAAAAAGGCCAACATCATCGTGGGGACCACCCACAACAACGCCGCGATGAACCTTTCCGTCAAACAGGCCGCGACCGAGCTGATAAAAAACGGCACTTACGATCAGGGGGTGCTCAACAGGGTGGAAATGGCCATACGTGCCTACGACCCATGACTGAGCTGCGCCACTCACCGCCTGGATGGCGGTATCGCTCTGGATATCCGGATTCTGAATGCCGGAGGAGAACTCGTCGATCGGTTCGAGAATTGACGCAGCGCCATTGTTAACTTTTAACCGGGCCACGGAACGGGCACACGCCTCGCTCCCGTGGCCCGAACTTTCGGAAGGGCAAGGGGATCGATGAAAGATCTTTTTGAAAAGTCGACGCTCGTTTTCGGTTGCGGCAACATCCTGTACGGCGATGACGGCTTCGGACCGGCCGTCATCGAACAATTGAATCATCACTTCGAATTGCCTGAGGACGTTCTGGCGCTGGATATGGGCACCAGCATTCGCGACACCCTGTTCGATCTCGCCCTCAGCGACAAAAAGCCTGAACGGCTAATGATCGTGGATGCCGTGGACTTTCCGGGACATCCACCCGGAGAGGTCTTCGAAATTCCAATCACACAGATTCCGGAGCAAAAAAGATCGGACTTTTCCCTGCACCAGTTTCCAACCGTCAATCTGCTCGCCGAACTCAAAGCGCATAGCAAGATCGAGGTCGTGGTGGTGGTCACGCAGATCGAAAATATACCGGACGAGGTGAGTCCCGGCCTGTCGAAGCCGGTGCAAGATGCGGTGCAGCCGGCCTGCGAGCGCATTTTGCGGATTCTGCAACAGGAGCCTGCCAAAGGGGGTTTGGCCTGAAGCGCTTAGGGTTCCTGCTACAAGTTATGTTGAAGCACTTTTTACGAGAACATCAATCCTGACTCCTGAGAAATATGGAAACCATCCGAATTTTAGGCACCGGCTCGTATGTTCCGCCCAAAATAGTAACCAATCATGACCTTGTCGCCAACGGGCTCGACACGACAGACGAATGGATCATCAAACGCACCG
>JBJKSK010000158.1:0-5431 GCA_046704125.1 Desulfobacterales bacterium
ACGGCCACGCGCTTTCCCGGGCTGACCCGATTGCCCAGATTGACCTCGCGGAGAAATTCGACACCGGGCCATACCCCCTCCAGGTCCTCCCCGGAAATGCCCAGCCGCTTGCATTCGTGGGCGCCGATACCGATAAAAAAGGCCTGATAACCCTGCTCGCGAAGCTGCGCGATGGTAAAATCCTTGCCGATTTCCACCCCCGTGCGAAACTCCACGCCCATCTTTCGAATGACGTCTATTTCCGCCTCGATGACGTTTCGGGGCAGCCGGTAGGCGGGAATACCCACGGTGAGCATGCCGCCCAGCACGGGCAGCTTCTCAAAGACAGTGACCCGGTAGCCTTCACGTGCCAGAAAATAAGCACAGGTCAAACCGGCGGGTCCAGCCCCCACAATCGCCACTTTTTCGCTTTTTTTCTCCACTATCCGGGGGATATAGGCAGTCTCTGCCGCCATGTCGGCATCGGCGAGAAACCGGTGGAGATTCATGATGGCCAGCGGCGATTCCACCTGCTGCCGGGTGCAGACCGTTTCACAGGGATGATGGCAGACCCGGCCGCAGACCCCGGGAAAGGGATGGTCCTGCTTGAACAGTTTCAGCGCCTCGGCATATTTTCCCGCATTGATCAAGGCGATATAGCCCTGTATGCTCACATGGGCCGGGCAGGTCGCCCTGCACGGGGCCGTGCCGCGTTTGGTGATGGCAAAACCGCCTGGAATCGCCTGGGGATATTTCTTGTAGATGGCTTTTCGAGTGGAAAGATTTTCGTCATAACCGTTTGGCAGCTCGACGGGGCAGACCAGGGTGCATTCCCCGCAGGAGGTACATTTGGAAAGGTCCACGAAACGGGGTTCTTGACGGATTCTGGCAGAAAAATGCCCGGGTCTGCCTTCAAGATCGATGATATCCGCATTGGTGAGAAGCTCTATGTTCAAGTGCCGGCCGACCTCGACCAGTTTGGGCGAGATCACTCACATGGCGCAGTCATTGGTTGGAAAGGTCTTATCCAACTGGGACATCAGCCCGCCGATGGCCGCCGACTTTTCCAGCAAATAGACGAAAAAACCGGAATTGGCCAAATCCAGTGCCGACTGCATGCCGGCAATGCCGCCGCCGACCACCATGACCGCACCGATGTTCTCTGCGCCTTCGGGGCTTAAACCTTGTCTTTGATTGGTTTTCATCCGGATCATCCTCCCATGCCTTCAATCACTTCCGGGAGTCGACGCTCCCAACCCATGGTTGACAACAACACCCCAGCAAACCCTTCACTTTTGAGCTCGGCTATCATCTCGCCGGCGATACGCACACATTCCCGGACCTTGTCGGGTGCCTCTTGAATGCGTTTAATCATCCCCAGCGGGATAAATACATGATCCAGATGCCGTTCGATGTAGCGGGCCATTCCCAAAGACTTGAGCAGCAGGACCGTGGGAATCAGCTTGACATCCAGTTGCCGGGCGCGAACCAGAAACGAATCGATGGCGTTGAGGTCAAACACGGGGGGCAGGATAAAAAAACGTGCACCGACCAACATTTTTTCTTCCATGGTTTTGATGGCTGCTTCCAAAGCCTTTCCCCGGATGCCGGCATTGACCCATCCGCCGACGAGAAACTGAGGGGCGCCGGATAGCTCAATGCCTGCCATGTCTCGAGCGTTTTGCAGACCTCGAATGGCTTGAAGCAACTCCATCGCCCCGATGTCGTTCACGGCCTTGGCCTGGGGGTGATCACCGTAGCTGGTGGCCTCACCCTCGATCACCATGAGGTTAGAAATGCCGCAGGCGTTGGCGGCCAGTAAATCGGCCTGCAACGCCAGCCGGTTGCGGTCCCTGCAGCAGACCTGCATCACGGTCTCCATGCCACTGGCCTGCAGAATCATGGCCCCGCCTAGTGCGCTCATGCGCATCACCGCGTTGCTCATCTCGGGCACCACGAAGGCGTCCACTTTTCCCTTGACCCGATTGGCATTGCTTAACATCGTAGAGACGTCCGCACCCTTGGGCGGTTCCATCTCGGCAAGGATCACAAATGTTCCTGCATCGAATCGCTGCTTCAGATGCATCGGCTCACCTCCCCTTATCGATTCTTACTGGCATGACCATGACTCAGCGTATCACGTTTGCCACAACGGGCATTTTCCGGCCGCGTACGCGTTCATATTGAGCAACAACCATGCCGGATCCCAAACGGTTCAGTATCCGTTATTTTGGTCATGTTTTTAGCAACTTGGACATATTTGCGAAGCGCCACTGGATCGGAGCCGAATAACAAGTCCATGCCAAAATGGGACAGCCAGCTCACAAAAAGATGTTCAAACCGATGGGTTTCTTGCTAAAGTGCCATTTTGGAACGGTCCATTTTGGGAGGGCGAGATGAATCATAGCATCATCGTGGTGGACGACGACCGGGACTTTCTTGAAATTGTCCGGCTGCAGCTAAGCGAAACCAATTTTTCCAGCGTGCGAATCGAAGATGACCCTCACGTGGCATTAAATCTGTTTGAAAACAAAGTAGCCTTCGATGTGGCGCTCATCGACATGAACATGCCGGAAATGGACGGTTTGAGCCTGCTGCAGCGAATCAAGAAGATCAGCCCTGAAACCGAGTGCATCATGGTCACGGCGGTCAACGAGGCTCGAGTGGCCGTAACGTGTCTCAACCGGGGCGCGTACGACTATCTGGTCAAACCCGCCTCCAGAGAGGACCTGGTGCTGGCCATCGGGCGGGCCATGGAAAAAAAACGGCTCGTGGACCTCATTGACATCCAACAGACACGAAGTCTGGAGCCCCTAAAGGACAAATCCCCTTTTAAACCGATTATCACCCGCTCCACCCGGATGCTGCGCCGGCTAAAGGAGGCCGAGTTGCATGCCCGCAGCGATGTGCCGGTACAGATCACCGGAGAAAGCGGAACGGGAAAGGAACTGCTGGCCAGGGCCATCCACCGGGCCAGTTCGCGCCGCCGCGAGCCGTTTACGCCGATCAACATGGCCGCATTGACCGACAGCCTGTTCGATGCGGAATTTTTCGGCCACACCCGAGGCGCATTCACCGGAGCGGAAAAAGAGCGCATTGGGCTGCTGGAGTATACCGAAGGCGGCACCCTGTTTCTTGACGAGATCGGCACCATGCCTATGGCTTTGCAGGGAAAACTGCTTCGTGTGCTTCAAGATGGGCAATACACCAAACTCGGCACCAGCCGAACGCAAAAAGCCGATGTGCGCATCGTGGCCGCCACCAACGAAGACCTGGGCCGGCAAATGGCCAAAAATCTTTTCCGGAAAGATCTCTACTACCGGATCCGGGGCGGCTGGATTCATCTGCCGCCGCTGCGGCAACGCCGGGAGGATATTCCGCTGTTAGTGGCCCATTTCCTCTGGGAGTGCAAAGGGGGACATCCGGAAGGCATCGACGAGGGGGCCATGTCCCTGCTGATGGAATACCGGTTTCCCGGAAACATCCGGGAACTCAGATCCATCATCCAGTCGGCGACCAATCTTGCCCAGGGAAAACGGATCACGGCCGCCTTTTTTCTGGATCACCTCAAACAGCATGCCATCACGCGGGCGTCAAAGCCACCCGAAGGCCAACCGACGATTCTGACGCTGGCCCAGGTGGAAAAGGCACACATCCTTAAGGCCTACAACCTCACCGGTGGCAACAAGGCACAAACGGCCAGAGCACTGGGCATCGGACTCAACACGCTGCGTCGCAAGCTGGAGTCGTATGGCATCCATGGGCTTGAATTCTGAAATGAAATGGGGAAGGAAGAAAAAAAGGCACCCTCACTGCGCGAGCCAGGGTGCCCTTGAAATGATGCTGCCGCTACAATTGAAGCCTTCGCACGTTTTTGGCCTCTGGACCACGGTCGCTTTCCTGAACTTCGAATGTTACCGAATCGCCTTCCGCCAATGTTTTGAATCCCGGCATATCAATGGATGAAAAGTGAACGAATACGTCCCCCCCGTCTTCCTGATTGATAAAGCCATAACCCTTCTTGTCATTGAACCACTTCACGATCCCGTTAGACAAACCGCTGACCTCCTTTCAAGAAACAGTTGTGGTTTTCTCCGGCCGCCGATCGTGACCCCGGCAACCCCCCTTTGAAAGGGCCACGGACATCCTAAACGGCCGCTTGTATAGCTGCCACCATATTCCATCGTTTTGGCAGGCGTCAAGAAAAAAACCTGAAATCAGTCCAACGTGCCAATAACGTTTCAGATTGTCACCGTCCATCGCTTTTGGCATGTTCTCCGCAAAAGCACAGCGTCAAGGAGGTCCCCTGTCTTTAAAATATTTATATTTTGGCTGTCTTTTTAATTTTTTCCACGTACTGGGTCACGGCCTCGCGCACCTTTTCCTGCTTGAGGTGCTCGGAAATTTTATCCTTGACGGTGTCATAGGCTATCGTCGAGGCGGGTTTCTTAGCATACACCTTGATCAGATGGTAACCAAACGGGGTCTCCACGATATTGCTGACTTGCCCCACCTTGAGGGCAAAGGCGGCCTTTTCGAAGGCCGGGACCATCTGGCCCCTGTGAAAGTAGCCCAGATCTCCGCCCCTGGTTCTGGAGGGTCCTTCCGAGACTTCACGAGCGACTTTGGCGAAATCTTCCCCTTTGTCGATACGCGCCTTGGCGGCCTCGATCTTCTTGAGAGCCGCAGCTTTGGTGGCTGCATCGGCGTTTTCCGGCACCTTGATCAGGATGTGGCTGGCCCTGATCTCTTCGGGTTGGTGAAAAAATTCTGGATGGGCGTCGTAGAAACGTTTCGTTTCCTTGTCACTGACAGTCACCTTCGGGGCGATCTTGGTCTGCACGAGACTTTCGATGGCCAATCCCCGTGCAAACTCCCGTTTGATTTGGGCTGGAGTCAGTTTCATCTTGGCTATGGCCGCGTCGAATTCGGCTTTACTGGGAAACTGTTTTTCAAGCTGATCGACTTTTTCGGTCACTTTGGCGGCCGGGATTTTAATCCCCTGTTTCTGGCTTGCCTGAAAAAGCAGTTCCCGGTCAATGAGGTTTTCAAGAATTCGATGCTTCAAATCAGCGACCTGATCTTGCCCGATTTCCTGTCCCTGCTGCTGCAGCCGAAGCTGAAACTGGGAAAATTCTTGATCCACGGCCGCTTTGGGGATGACGACACCGTTTACGGTGGCCGCCGTGGTTAAATTCTGATTGGAAGATTTTACTTTCTTGACCCCGGCAAAGCCCGGGGTAGCCAGTGCCGCAACCCCAAAGGCCAGCAGTCCGGCACAGATCAACATTTTGGTCTTCATCGTTTGTCTGTCTCCTTTCGGTGGTTCCCTGGCTGCCAGAGCCATCAGAACCCAATGGATTCATTTATTAAAATCAACGATATGTCTGTAAGCATGGGCTTACGGTGCCAGATGGTGGTGATCCGGCAGAACCCCTGGGCGGTGATGCAA
>JBJKSK010000159.1:0-4284 GCA_046704125.1 Desulfobacterales bacterium
TCAATACGGCATGTATCAAAACAGGACTGTTTTGATACATGCCGTATTGATACGTGACTTCCTGGTGAGTGCTGGTAATCACCAGATCGGCGTGTTTCATCAGTTTTTCTTCCACCTGAATCCGGTAATCGATCCTGAATCTCTTCACCATGTCGTCTTGGCGCATTCCCTGACCCATCAGTTTGTCTTTTTTGGCACGCCCCAGGGAATGGCCCGTGAACACGAAGGGTATCCTCAGCACATCAGCCAGCTGCATGGCCACATATCCAGCATCGGCATAATGCCCGTGCTCGATATCGGGAAGCCTCGGTTCCCGTTTTAAAAACTTGATGGTCTTGTCGACAAACTCGTCCAAGTGGGGCCATAATCGCTCTTTCCGGATGTACTTGCGACCGCCGCACTGGATGCGCACAATCCGGCAGGCGTCTCCGAAAATCTCTACAGGCTGCGCATAGCTCCCGGCCACGTTCTGGTCCACGATCAACCGGGTGGCCAAATCCACCTGCCGGATGGCGTCTGTTGCACCCAGTGCCTTGGCCAGCTCCACCACGTATTTGACCTGCCCTCCAGTGTCCGCGTCGCGGCCCAACTCCATGTTTTGGGACCGCACCAGACCGTGGATGCTCAGCATCAAAATGTAAAGCCCGTCGTCAGCCATGGGAGCATCCTTTCATCAGGTTTTAAATGGTTTGGCAGGAGGCCAAGCCTCTCGCGGCCTGTTTGGGCTAGGCCGTTGAAAGACAGATTCGAAAAGGAAAAGCGGCGAGGCAACTAGAGAAAGCGGGTACATCAAAAACGATGAAGGGGACCTGCGATGTTCCCTTTCCGAAGCACGTCGGCCTTTATGAAAACGTCAGGCCGGAAGTTTTTCGGCGACTATTTGTTTTAACAATCACAATAGCTGCAAATGACAAATAAGCGAATCCATTCAGACATCCCAAAATATAAATTTTAATCTATGGCCTTGAACCCCATTTGTCAATCTCGGCGGCCGCGTACCGCATCGGCCAAAGCTTGGCTATTAGCCGGATATGGCTATCGATTTACGATTCACAAATCATCTGTGATTTTCGGTTGATTTGTGATGGTCATCGCAGTTTCTCCATTTTTAATTTTTCGTTGGAAACGCGAAGGGCAACGGTACCGGCCATCTGTCTTTCAGCGCTTTTGGGTCTTGCCGCGGGGGTATTCATCAAAACGGCGCATCCGACAATGAGCATGCCACCCACCCAGAAACGCCTTGTCAGGGGATCGCCCATAAAACAGATCCCCGCCGCGGACGTGAAAAAGGCCTCTGTGCTCAAAAACAAGCCCCCCTCCCAGCTCCGGCAGTACTTGAATCCCTGGTTCATGAGCAGCTGGGCCACCGTGAGAATGACCACTAGGGCCAGCACCAGAATCCATCCCCGCCCCGTGACGGGAAGCCGCGGGTCGACCATAAAGGGGGGAAAGACCAGCAGCGCACCCACCAGGCAGAAGTAAAAATAGATGATGACCGGCCCGTTGGTTTCTCTGAGTTTCGTGATGACACAAACCGCTATCCCCGATAACATCCCGGCAAGCAAGCCCAGGGTCTCTCCCAGAAGATGTCCCTTGGGGCTAAACCCCAACAGGACCGCCACCCCTAAAAGGGTTCCAAAAATGCAGACCACCTGAAGCATAGAAATCCGTTCACCGTAAAACAGTGCCGAAAATAGAGCGGCAAAGGCCGGAAACGTATACATCAGCAGGATGGCAGAAGACAGGGGCAGCAGATCGATGGTCGCCACCAGGGAAAGAAACGCCAGGGCGCCGGTGATCCCCCTGACAATCAAAAGCCGGGTGTTGTGGCCCTTGAACGGATTTTTAAACCAGCCAAACAGCGCGAGCAACAACACCAACCCTCCGCCAAATCGGAAAAACGCGATGTCCCACACGCGGTAGGAAGGTGCGATGACTTTAATGATGACGTCTGTGGAGGAAAAAAGCAGGGCCGAGACAAGCATAAAGACAGGTCCCTTGATCCCCGATGAAGCAGCCCGGGCGTTTTTCAGCTCGGACAGGCGGCGATTGGCAAACATGTTGGTTCCATTCTTTCGGCCACTGGCAAACCTTGATCCGGGCAACCGGCTTTTGTTCACGGAAAAACTGCGGCCATATTCGGCCAAGCCGGCAAATAAGTCAAGACTTGGAGAAGCCCCTTTCGCATAGCGGCGGTGTCAATGCCACGCCTACTGCTGCGGATGCCTTGGGGCTTTCCCGGCGCGACCAACTGTTCCTCTTCCGTGTGAGGGAAAAAAGACCACGAGCATCCCCGAGAAGGCACCTCTCCAATGCGACATTGACTTCCCGTGTCGTGCCGGTGGGCAGCTGGGTTTGGCCCTGTGGGCGTGTCTGACGGCAAGCGCCATCTATCAAAAATGCAGAACCCCCAAGCCGGGATCGCATTTATGAAAAGACAGATAAAGCAATAAATGCTAAATAGCATGATCGATATTGACCAAAGGTCCGGCTTGAAGCCTAAAATTTTAAAAATCAGCTCAAAACGTCCAATGAACCGCCAATTAGAGCCCCATCTGGTCAAGGATTTGCGGAAAAGCCTTCAGGGCGAGGTCCACTCCGACCTGCTGACCCGCTGTGTATATGCGACCGACGCTTCCGATTTTTACCAGATGCCCGCGGCGGTCGTTGTTCCGCGCAGCACCGATGATATTGTGGCGGCCATCCAGGCCGCTGCCCGGTACCGCGTGCCCGTTATCCCTCGCGGCGGCGGGTCCAGCCTTTCAGGCCAGGTTGTGGGAACCGGCATGGTGATCGATCATTCCAAGTACCTCAACCGTATTTTGGAACTAAATGCGCCCAAGCGCTGGGTGTGGGTGGAATCCGGCGTGACGCTGGACAAACTGAATTCCCAACTGGCGCCACACGGATTGATGGTGGGACCGGACCCATCCTCCAGCGCCGTGGCCACCATTGCCGGCATGGCCGGCAACAACTCGACCGGGGCACATTCGATCCGGTACGGCCTGATGGTCGACCATGTCCTGGAAATGGAAGTAGTGCTCTCCGATGGGACGATAGCCCGCTTCAAGGCTCACGACGACCAGGCAGCCGCGTTTCTGGCCTCCAGAGACAATCTGGAAGGCAGGATCCACCGGAAGGTCAGGCAAGTGCTGGAAGAATACGCAACGGATATAGCCTCAGGATATCCCGAGACTTGGCGGAATGTGGCCGGCTACAACCTCAACCGCCTGCAGGCCGACCGCTCAGCGGGTAGGCCGTTGAATCTCTCCTCGCTGATTGTCGGCAGCGAGGGCACGTTGGCCTTTATCGCACGGGTCAAGCTGCGTCTCGTGCAAAGGCCCGGTCTGGTCCGGTTGATGATCCTGCACTTCAACCGCTTCAACGACGCGCTGGCACGAGTCCCCTTTATATTGAACAGCAACCCGGCGGCCATCGAGATCATGGCTTATCCGACATTAAGACTAGCCAACGACCATCCCACCATCGGGCCCCGCCTGCGGACCTTTCTGCGGGGGCTGCCAGGGGCTATCCTGATCGTCGAATTTGCCGGCAAATCTGGAACCGAAGTGGCGGATGCCGCTAGCGCCCTGGAACAGCGCCTGCGCCGGGACGCCTACCGCGAAGCCATCTGCCATTGCGTGACCACTGAAGAAATCAACCGCGTGTGGGGCATCCGGAAAGCCGTTTTCGGTCTTGGCGTCAGCAATCCGGCTAAACCCAAGCGCACCGCGATCATCGATGACGCCGCCGTCCCCGTGGATCAAATGATCGCCTTCACTGAAAAGGTGAGAGCCACCGCCAACAAATACGGCATCGAAATAGGCTTTGATGCCCATGCCTCGGCCGGTTGTCTGCACTTAAGCCCCGAACTCGATCTGAAGACCGTCCATGGCCTAAAGTGCGTGGAGGCGCTTTCCAGGGACATCATGGCCACCGCCATATCGCTGGGAGGCACCACAACGGGCGAGCACGGTGAAGGGTTAGCGCGAAGCTGGTGCAACCCCTTGCTTTACGGTTCGCGCCTGCACCAGGCCTTTAAGGAAGTCAAGGCAGTATTTGATCCCGACGACCGCTTCAACCCGGAAAAAATCATCGGAGGCCGTGAGCCGTGGAGCCGACCGGACTCGCTGAAGTGGCATCCGGGCTACAGCACGCCCCTGGTGCCGGAGAAAACCTTTTTGGATTTCTCTGTGTACAAAGGCTATGCCGGACTCGTAGACATGTGCAACGGCCAGGGCGTTTGCCGCGGGACGGTCCATGGAAGCATGTGCCCTTCTTTCC
>JBJKSK010000160.1:0-5067 GCA_046704125.1 Desulfobacterales bacterium
ATCCGGGCTGGAAAGCACGCCTGATCCGTATAATCCCTATCTGGCATCCATGGGAATCTATGTCTTTCGGACCGATCTGCTATTCGAGGTGCTCAAATCTGAAGGGGACGATTTTGGTAAAAATATCATTCCCAGCGCCATTGCCGGTTACCGTGTGATGGGCTATGTCTACGACGGGTATTGGGCCGACATCGGCACCATCCGTGCGTTTTACGAGGTCAATCTTGAAATGGCGATGCCGGAACGGCCGTTTGATTTCTATATCCCGGGAAAGCCCATTTACAGCCGTGCCCGTTTTCTGCCGGCCTCTGAAGTGCACGGGACCCAATTGGACCACACCTTGCTGGCAGACGGTTGTCGCGTGATTGGCGCGGACATCCGTTGCGCGGTCATCGGTCTGCGCAGCCTAATCGGTGCCAAGGTTCAGATCCGTTCTTCGGTGATCATGGGTGCGGATTATTATGAAACCGAGGCGGATCGAGCCGAGAACAGGCGGCTTGGCCGGCCTGACATCGGCATCGGCGAGGCAAGCGTCATCGAAGGGGCCATCATCGATAAAAACGCCCGTATCGGCCGCCGCGTCCACATCCGCCATCTGCCCGGGCGCCCTGACAGCGAAACGGACAACTGGGTGTCCCGGGACGGATTGGTGGTGATTCCCAAGGATGCCGCCATTGCCGATGATACCGTAATCTAGCGGATCACGGAAAGACCGACTTACCCAAAACCAACCGATGCCTGTTTGGCGGCTGCTGGAATCGTTTCCGTGAGCCCACCATCAGATCGATGGCGCGGCCTGAACCACTTGACAAAGTTGCATCCGTCTGCAAAAGCGGCTGGTGATGACTTCCCATGCAACGGAATACCTGCAAACCGGCAAACCGGCCATCGGTTGGGGCAATAGGTGGAAGATATGAAAATTTTATATGTGTGCCCGGAGATCACCCCTTTTGCCAAAACCGGCGGGCTGGCCGATGTGGCCCAATCATTGCCCAAAGCCATAAAAGCCATGGGACATGACATCCGAAGCGTCATGCCCAAATACCTTTCGATTTCACACCAGCCGTTTGCCATGAAAAAGGCCGCCGCGTTTTCCGTGCAAATGCATGCCGGGCTTCACGGGGCCGTGCTGTGGCAGGCTGAAAATGACACCGTGCCGACTTATTTTATTGAAAATGAGGCGTACTTTTGTCGAGATCAGTTCTACGGGATAGGCAACGCAGACTATCCCGACAATCTCGAGCGGTTTGTGTTTTTTTGCAAGGCCGCACTGGAGTGCTGCATATCCGTAGGCTTTTTGCCCGATGTGATTCACTGCAATGATTGGCAGTCAGCCGCCCTGCCGGCCATTCTCAAAGCCACCTTCGTCGGCTACCGCCGGGATCCGTTTTTTTCCCCGGTTCCGAAAGTCGTTTACGCCATCCATAACATCTCCTATCAAGGCCGGTTCCCGCAAGACCAATGGCCGGTGCTCTCCCTTCCCCGAAGCTACTACGCCTACGATTTTGAATTCTACGGCCAGATCAATCTGACCAAAAGTGCGATTCATTTATCCGATGCCCTCACCACGGTGAGCCAAACCTACGCGCGAGAAATCCAGACCACGGATTTAGGCTTCGGCCTGCAGGACACGCTGCAGGGCCATAGCGAAAAGCTTTACGGGATTTTAAACGGCGTGGATTACCGCCAGTGGAGTCCGGATATCGATCCCTTTACGTACGGCATGGCCTATTGCGCATACGATTTATCCGGCAAAGACCGGATCAGGTCCAGATTACGCCAAGATTATGGGCTGTCAGATAGAAAAGGGGTTCCTTTAATCGGCATGACCACGCGCCTTGTGGAACAAAAGGGGATTGATCTGGTCACCGCATGCGCCGAAAAGATATTGCAGCTGGATACCCAGATGATCGTGCTGGGCTCCGGGGAATCCCGTTACCACGATTTTTTTGAGTGGCTGCATCGAAGCTATCCGGACCGGGTCGCCATCTATATCGGTTTCAATAATGAGTTGGCCCATCGGATTGCAGCCGGCGCAAACATTTTTCTCATGCCGTCTTTGTTTGAACCCTGCGGATTGAATCAGATCTACAGCCTCAAATATGGCACCCTGCCCATCGTGCGGCTGACCGGTGGCCTGGCCGATACCGTGCAAGACGGGGTCAACGGCTTTACCTTTTTTGACTTCACCGCGGATGAACTTTTGAATGCGGTCCGGCGCGCCGTCGATATCTTCCGCAATCACCCCGATCAGTGGAAACAGATGATGGCCGCGGCCATGGAAAAGGATTTTTCCTGGGAAAAATCGGCTGAACAGTATCTTGTCTTATACGCCGAAACCCTGGGTAAAAGGGATAAACTAAGGCCGGCTGTTCCCGGCGGCGGGAAGAGATCGCAAGATAGCTGCTTGTTTAGGAGCGTCCCGCCCTTTCCTTGACGGGACCATTTTGGACCATGGAGGCCAGAACAAAAAAGGACCCGCGGCTTTACCGCAGATCCTTGATTTTGCTGGTAGGCGCGGACAGATTTGAACTGTCGACTTCTACCGTGTCAGGGTAGCGCTCTCCCCCTGAGCTACGCGCCTTTGAATTTGCCCTCGGACCTACCATCATTTTTCAGGGGTGTCAAGCAAAATGCCGCCGGGATTATCGTCATTGAAGGCGTTCGGCGGCCGCCTGACCGTGTCGGCCTGCAGCGTACGCATCCCGATGTAGATGTAGTGCAGGCCGGAGACGACGGTCAGCGCGGCGGTGGCCCAAAGCAGCGTTTGCCAGAAGAAATGGGCGTCTGCCCCTTTCAGGTCAAGCAGCGTCCAAAAGACCGTTGCCAGCTGAATCCCCGTCGTCAGTTTACTGACCAAACTGGGCTTGATCTCCACGGGCATTGCCGTGATGGTGAACACGGCGATGCCCAGCACGATGAGTACATCCCGCGTGATGACAACCACTGAAAGCCAGGATGGCATGATCCCGAGTACGGCCAGGCTGATGAAAGAGGCCATCAGCAGCAGTTTGTCGGCGATGGGATCCAGATAGGCTCCGAGCCGGGTGCGCTGGTTAAATCCCCTTGCCCACAAGCCGTCTAGTCCATCGGTGATGCCGGCGAAGGTAAACACGCCCAGGGCAAAAAGATACTGGTCTTTTGCCAGCAGGATCACAAGCAAGGGAGTGCAGAGAATGCGTGTGAAGGTCATCATATTGGGAACATTGATCGTCAACGCGCGTTCCTCAGTTTGGAATCAGTTCGATTTTCAGAACCGTATCGGTGGCTTCCTGGATATTGAGGCCGAAGCCATCGAATGTCTTTAACATCAGATTGGCGGCCAGCGCTTTGCCGTCTTTCTGGTAATTGACGACGAGCACTCCCTCGTCGGGGTCCAGCTCGCGGGTTTGTACGTCTTTAATTCCAGGCATTTCCGCAAGCGCCTTGCGGAACTTGACCATGCTGACCAGGTAATTTTTCCCTGTCACGTGAATATCGATGGTCGTTGGAACCGCCTGCTGGGATTTCCAGGAATTAGCCAGGGTAGCGGCAAGCGCGTTGGCCACCTGGGCACCGGCCTGCGAGAGGGCCAGTTGACCGCCGATTATGGGATCCTGGTTGGCGGTAATCGATGACTGGGTGGCCTCGGCTATCTGCTGGGAGGTATCGGTTCGCAGGGCGCGCGCTGATACCTCGCCTTTGAAGGATCGGATATCTCCGCCCATGGTATTTTGTGTCTGTTGGACGCTGCCTTTCACCAGCACCACCACATCGGCCTGAAGTTGTTGACCCAGACTAACTGCCCAGGAGTCGCTGCCCGGCACCTGATTGGTTGTGTTCGGGGCTTGTAACGCGGCCGTGGCATCGATGATGGTAAATCCTTTTTCCCGAAATTTCCGGGCCATGGTATCCATAAACGCCAAATCCGGGGCAGCACCAGAGGGCTGGGACCCTGACTGGGCGACAGAGGGCTGGGACCCTGACTGGGCGGCAGAGGGCTGGGACCCTGACTGGACGGCAGGCGGTTGGGACCCTGATTGGGCCACAGAGGGCTGGATCCCTGGCTGGGCACCGGCCGGTTCCGGGGTATGTACATAAAGCAGTACCAGTTTGGGCAGATTTTGATCCGTCGTCACGCCTTGGGTGTTCAACTGCGCCTGGAGCACGTCGGTTGCCACCGTCGCCTGGACCAAAACCCGGTACTGGTTTCCCGTTCCGGATTCGGCCAATATCTGGTAATCGCGAACATAAGCATCCGCGTGGGAAAACAGGGTCTGGTCTATTGACGCAAAGGCTTTGGTCAAGGCCTCTGGCGGCATCATGTCGATGGAAACCTGCGCCACCGCGGACACCAGGGCCGAATCAATGGCCTGCTGCCGGGCGGTGACGGCATCCTGGTTGGTCGCGCTTCCCAGCACGATGACGGTTTTCAGCGAAGACGAGGCGTCTGAGGCCCGCGCGGTTCCGAAAACGCTCAACACTCCCACCAGAATTGCGGTCAATACCCATCCGGTCGAAAAAAAACTGCGGTTGCGCATCTTCTTACCTCCTTATTGCCGCCAGCCTATGGTTTATGCCTTCCGGGCCAGCGCGTAATCGGCAATATCGTAAAGGGTTTGCCGGGTCGAATTGGCATCGAAACCCGCCAATGCTTCTTGTGCGGCCGTTACATGAGCGGCGGCCTGTTGCCGGGTGTAGGCGATGCCTCCCCAACGCGAGAGCAAATCGGTAAACTCGATAAAATCAGTCTGGGTAAATTCAGGATTACCGATGATGGCCGCCATCGTGTCCCGGTCCTTGATGTCGGCCTGGCCCATGGCATGGATCACCGGCAGGGTAAGTTTGCCCTCCCGCAAATCGGCTCCCACCCGTTTTCCCAGGGCGGTGGAATCGGTGGTGTAGTCCAACAGATCGTCGGCCATTTGAAAGGCGACTCCCACGTGATGCCCGTAGATGGAAAGCGCCTGTTGTGCTTCTTTGGGTGCATCGGAGACCAGCGCTCCGACCTGGCAGGCGCCTTGGATGAGCACCGCGGTCTTTCTGCGGATCACTTCCAGGTAGTCGGTCTCTGAGAGATTGAGGTTG
>JBJKSK010000161.1:0-3976 GCA_046704125.1 Desulfobacterales bacterium
ATATCTGCCCCAACGCCTCGATCTGGAGGACAAGACTCAGGGTGAACGCCCGCTAATGGCTCTAATGCACAAGGCCATCACTCTGATCCACTTCAACCTGGAAGCCCAGATCATCAGGCGCCGCCCCGAGAATAATATGGGCGATCGCTTGCTGCTGGATAAAATCGATTCCAAGCGATGCACCGTCAGGTTGGGAAATGACATCCATCCCCTGCTGGACACGAAGTTTCAAACCGTTGCCGCCCAAGCGCCCTATGAATTGACCTCCGATGAGCGCCGTGTGGTTCAACGGTTGAGACGGGCGTTTCTAAACAGTGAAAAACTACAGCGGCATGTCCGCTTTCTTTTCGCCAAAGGCGGCATCTTTAAAACCTGCAACGGAAATCTTCTATACCACGGCTGTATCCCCATGAATGAAGACAAGCGCTTCAAATCCCTTTTGATTGGCGGCACCGCATTTTCGGGAAAAGCCCTGATGGAAAAAATGCAACGGCTGGTCCGGCAGGGTTTTTTTACCGCTGACGGCCATGAAAAAAAACAAGCCGGCCTGGATGCCATGTGGTACCTTTGGTGCGGGCCCTGCTCGCCTCTTTTCGGAAAGCAAAGGATGACTACCTTCGAGCAGTATTTCATCCAGGACCCGGCCACGCACAAAGAGCCGCGCGATCCGTACTACGCTTTTCGTGACGAGGAAGCCACGGTCCGGGCTATCTTGGATGCCTTCGGCCTCAATTCCGATGACGGGCACGTCATCAATGGTCACGTGCCGGTGATCGTCAGGGAAAAAGAGCGCCCTTTGAAGGCCGGAGGTAAACTGATTGTCATCGACGGCGGTTTTTCCCGGGCCTACCAGAAAAAAACAGGCATTGCCGGCTACACCTTGATTTACAATTCATGGGGACTGCTTCTGGCCACTCACCAGCGCCGTGAATCCGATCCAAATGCCGCCATAGACATCCAGGATATCGGCTGTACCACCGAGATCCTCGAAAACCGGCGCCACCGGATCCGCATCCAGCACACCGATCAGGGCAGAGAAATCCGGCAGCGCATCCAGGAATTGACATCACTGCACAAGGCTTACCTGGATGGGTCCATCCTGCCGGAAAGCGTTTGACGCGTGGTTTGACTTGTCACGCTGTACGGGCCGGGCAACGGGAGACGATTGGTTGGCTGCAGAAGAAATATTTAAGTTGATTAAAAAGTCAACTTAACAAATTTGAATAAAATGGATATAACTAGCTGGAAACATTTTTTTTATAAAAATTGATAGACTTTGACGAAGCCCTGAATCTGCCTGCTTCTTCTCTTGACAAGTGAATCGATAGAGGTATGTTAAACGGTCGTGAATTGGAACCGTCGCCGGTTCGAAGATGCGACGACCGAATCGAGATCAGGAAAAGGAGATGGCTATGGCTGTTTCGGAGCTGACTGAAAAGGTTTCTGAAAAACATCTGCTGATAAGCAGCATCCGAGATGAAATCTCAAAAGTACTCATTGGTCAAAACGAACTTATCGATGGGCTGCTCATAGGCCTTTTCACCAAGGGACACATTCTCATTGAAGGAGTTCCCGGGCTTGCCAAGACAAGTGCCGTAAACGCACTGGCCGCCACGGTGCGAGCCGATTTCAAGCGGATCCAGTTCACCCCGGATCTGCTTCCCGCCGACTTGATCGGCACCGAGATCTACCGGCCCAAGACCGGGGATTTCACCATCAAGAAAGGGCCGATTTTTCACAACATCATCCTGGCCGACGAGATCAACCGGGCGCCGTCCAAGGTCCAGTCGGCGCTTCTGGAAGCCATGCAGGAACGTCAGGTGACCATCGGTGACACCACCTTTCCCCTGGCCGACCCGTTTCTGGTGATGGCCACCCAAAATCCCATCGAGCAGGAGGGGACCTACCCGTTGCCAGAAGCCCAGGTGGACCGGTTCATGCTCAAACTCATCATCGGTTACCCGCAAAAGGCCGAGGAGAAACAGATCATGACCCGGGTGGGATTCGAGACTCCCGGGAAGGTGGACCAGGTGCTCCAGCCGGCGCAACTCGAAGAGATCGTTTCCTTGATCCGCACCATTTATGTAGACGAAAAGCTTAAGGATTATATCGTCGATATCGTTTTTGCCACCCGCCACCCCAAGGATTACGGTATCGACATCGGCCAGTATCTCCAGTTCGGGGCATCGCCCAGGGCCACCATCTACCTGAGTCTGGCCGCACGGGCTTACGCCTTTTTGCAGGGCCGAGCCTACGTGACACCCCAGGACATCAAGACCGTGGCCTACAGCGTGCTTCGCCACCGGCTCATCCTGTCCTATGAAGCCGAGGCCGAGGACATCACCACCGATCAGATCATCGGCCGTGTGTTTGATTCGGTGGAAGTTCCCTGATCGGAAATGGCAGGTCGTGAATCGTAAACGGGGAACCGTAAGTAACTTCTGCTCATGCTGACGCCAGAACTGATTCAAAAGATCAAAAAGCTCCACATCCGGACCGGACGCACCGTCAACACCCTGATGGCAGGCCAGTATAAATCGGTGTTTCGGGGCTCGGGCATCGAGTTCGAGGAGGTCCGGGAGTACTCTCCGGGAGACGACGTCAAGGCCATCGACTGGAAGGTCTCGGCCCGCCTGGGACGTCCGTTTATCAAGCGCTATCGCGAGGAGCGCGAACTGGTGGTGATGCTGCTGGTGGACATGAGCGCTTCGGGCAACTTCGGTACCAGGCACCGGGTCAAACGGGAATCTGCCGCAGAAATCGCGGCCATTTTAGCCTTTAACGCCGTGCGAAACAACGACAAGGTCGGTGCGATTCTTTTTACCGATCAGGTGGAAAAATATATCCCTCCGAAAAAAGGCTCGGTGCATGTCTGGCGGCTGATCCGGGAGATATTTGCGTTTGTCCCCAGCCGTTGCGGCACGGACATCGCCGGGGCCGCGGCCTACCTGGGCCGTGTCTGTCGCAAGCGCACCGTATCGTTTCTCGTATCGGATTTTATCGATACCGACTATGACGCGGCGCTGCGTATCACCGGCCAGAAGCATGAGCTGATCGCCGTGCTGCTTTCGGATCCGGGGGATTTTAGCCTTCCATCCGGTGGTATCCTGGCCGCCCGGGATCTTGAAACCGGTGAGATCACCTGGCTGGATGCCTCTCACGGGCCCACCCGCAGCGCCTACCGCAGCCTCAGTCAGCAACGGTACCATCACAGCCTGGAAACCCTTCGGGCATCAAATATCGATACCGTTGAAATCGCAACCGACCGGGATGCCGCCGATGCGTTGAGCCGCTACTTCCGATTCCGGGAAAAACGAAAACGGTCGAGGTAGTATGATAAGCCTGTTTTGCATCGTGACCACGGCCCTCGTGATGTTTTTAAACCGCAGCGCCTTTGCGTTTCGTCCGGCACCGGCATCGGCTCCGACACTAACTCCGGGTGCACCGGTCGCATCAGCTGCCCCGGGGGCGCCCATGACCGATATTCATGGCATCCGGCCTCCGGAGCTGTTTGGGACCAATCCCATGATTTGGCGCTGGGCGGTCATTGGCCTGGCCCTTGTTCTGCTGGCCGCCCTGGCGGTTTGGGCCCTTCGACGCTGGCGAAAGCGGCGTCGTATCGAAACCGTGCACCCGGAACTGGTGCTGCCTCCGGATCAGGTTGCTTTAAAACGCCTGTCTGAAATCGCCATGCTTATGGGTACCGATGGCCGCCGGTTTTACTTCGAGCTGTCAGCGGCGCTGCGCGCCTATCTGGCCGGACGCTTTGGTATCGACGCCCTGGAGCGCACCACCGAGGAACTGTTGCCGATGGTCAAGCACGTGCTTCCACAGTGGGCCGGGCCGCTGAAACGGTTTTGGCTGGATGCCGATCCGGTCAAATTCGCTGGAACGGTTCCCGATATCCCCCGAATGGATCGGGACTTGATTTTTGTACGCGAGTTCGTGGAAAAGACCACGTTGCCGCCGGAAACGG
>JBJKSK010000162.1:0-5415 GCA_046704125.1 Desulfobacterales bacterium
ATATTCCGGCCGGAGTTTCCACGGATGCCCTTTCCCCGCAGTAAAACAATCCTCTCGGCGGCCTGCTTGTGTATGCTAATTTTAGCGGCGGCCCCGCTTCATGCCCAGCCATCCGTGCTGCCTGATACCATCGCGCGGGTCAAGCCATCGGTGCTCGGGGTGGGCACATTCCAGGAGACCCGCCGCCCCCCTGCCGTCATGATCGGAACAGGGTTTGTTGTGGCCGACGGCCTTCATGCCCTGACCAATGCCCACGTGATTCCAGCCAAAATCGACAAAAAGCATAATGAGTTCCTCGCGGTGTTTGCCGGTCAGGGGGCCGACGGCACCGTGCGCATCGCCAGGGTTGTCGCCACGGACAAGGAACATGATCTGGCCCTGTTGCGATTCAAGGGTCCGAAGCTTCCTGCCCTGAAACTGGGAAACGACCGGCAGGTCCGGGAAGGGCAAATGTTTGCTTTTACCGGATATCCCCTGGGAGCCATCCTGGGGCTCTTTGCCGTAACCCATCGGGGAATCGTCTCTGCCATCACCCCCATCGCCATCCCGGTGCAGCACAGCGGCCAACTCAGCCGAAAGCTCATCGATGCACTGAGAAGCCCGTATCCCGTGTTTCAACTGGATGCCACGGCCTATCCGGGAAACAGCGGCAGCCCCATGTATGACGTGCAGACCGGGAAGGTGTTTGGTATCATCAACAAGGTCTTTGTCGAAGGCACCAAAGAGCATGCCATCACTGAGCCCAGCGGCATCACGTATGCCATTCCCATCCGATGGGCGGAAAAATTGCTGAAAAATGCCGGGCTATAGGTTTTTTCACGGCGCCACCATGGAGAAACGCATGAAAACCAAATTTCGGATGTCAGTCCTTGTTCTCGCGACCCTTTTTTGCCTGACCCATCTGGTGGGCTGCGTCGGTACCGACGAAAAAAAGAAGATCGCCCTTAAAAAGAGCAAAGCCTACTACGAAAAGGGTCAACTCAAGGAGGCGGAACTGGAGCTCAAAAGCGCCTTAAAGCTCGATAAGGGCTTTGCCGATGCCTACTACCTGCTGGGCAAGGTCTATCTGAAGCAGAAAAAACCGAAGCAGGCTTTTCAAGATTTCCAGCAGGCCGCCAAGTTGGCTCCGGGAAATGCCGATGCGCAATTGCAGCTGGCCAGATTTTTCATTGCCGCAAAAGCCCCGGATAAGGCCATGGAAAAGGTGGACCTGGTTTTAAAAACAGCGCCGGACAACAAAGAAGCGCTGATGTTAAAGGGTGCACTTCTGACTCAAAGCAAAGATTTCAAAACCGCGGTCAGGCTTTTCCAGTCGATGCTGGCGAAAAAGATCACCTCCCCGGAGGTCTTTCGCGCCCTGGCGGCTAATTACCTCCTGCTCAAAGACGGCGCCGGGGCCGAATCGACACTCAAGGATGGCATCGCCGCCAATCCGAAATCGCAGGTCCTGCTGGAGATGCTCGCCGGCGTCTATGTCCACAGCCGGCAGGTACAGCCGGCCATCGACACCCTCAAAAAACTCATCGCCCTGGTTCCGACCGATGTCGGCCACAAGCTGAGCCTGGCCGGCATCTACTGGGATACCGGGAAAAAAGCCGAAGCCGAGGCGTTGCTAAAGCAAATCCGCGACCAGGACCCCACAAGCGAGGCCAATATTTCCAACCTGGCCCGGTTTTACCTTTCCAGGGGCCAGATCGATATGGCCGAAACCGCTCTCAAGCAAGGCATTGCCGCGCAACCCAAGACCTTTAACCTGCGGTTTCTTCTCGGGGAGATTTTCACCCAGCAGCAGCAGCCTCAAAAAGCCATCGCCCTGCTTTCCCAATGCCTCAAAATCGACCCTGACCCCAAGGCGCCACAGATATTGAAGGCCAAAAACAACTTGGCCAAGGTTTATCTGAGCATCGGGGAAACCACAGAGGCCATCGGCTGCCTAAACGACGTGCTGGCCGCAAATCCCAAAGATGCCGAGGCTCATTTCATCCTTGGCAATATATTGATAGCCGGAGGAAAAAACAAACAGGCCATCGCGGAATTGGAAACTGTCACCAGGCTGCGGCCTCGGTTTCTTCCCGGCTATCTTCGCCTGGCCAATGCCCAGGTCTTGGACAAGCAGTTAAACGAAGCCGATGTGACGCTTTGGAAAGCGTTGCAGCAAGCCCCCGACTCCGAAGTGCTGCTTAAAGCCTACGCCCGGGTCTATGCACTGAAAAAAAACTATCCTGATGCCGAAGCCCAGCTGAGAAAAATTCTTGCCGACAATCCCCGCAATTATCAAGTCTATGCGGACCTGGGCGATCTTTTTGTCGATGCCAAGCAACCGGATAAGGCCGCCGCGCAATATGGCGCCATCATCGAAAAAGCGCCCATGGATCCTCTGGGCTATGTAAAACTGGCCCGGCTCTATGCCACCGAAAAAAAATGGGAAAAAGCCACAGCCGTTCTTGAAAAAGGCGTGGCGGCCAATCCCCGATCCGCACCCCTTTTCGTTCAGCTTGCCGAGTTGCATATCGCCCGGGGCCGGCCGGAAGCCGCTGTCTCGTTGTGCGAAAAACGCCTGGCCGGCCATCCCCATGATGCCTTCACCCAGAATCTGCTGGGGCGCATCTATGTCTCCATGAAAAAAATCTCCCTGGCTCGAAAAGCCTTTCAAAAAGCCATGGAAATGGCGCCCGACTGGCCCGATGCCAAAATCAATCTCAGCAAGCTGCTTCTGGCCACGGGAAAGCAAAGGCAAGGTATCGCCCTGCTTGAAAAGGTGATCGCCGCACAACCAAAACAGACGGCCGCACCGCTGGTATTGGGCATTTACTACGAATCCAGGCACGAGTACACCAAGGCCAGAGACGTCTACGAGCACGTTTTGCAACGGGTTCCTGGATTTGTGGCCGCGGCCAACAACCTTGCCTTTCTGCTCTGCGAACACTTCCACAGTCATAAAGACCACCAAAGGGCGCTGGCTTTGGC
Organism: Desulfobacterales bacterium; assembly: GCA_046704125.1. Classification (GTDB taxonomy): domain Bacteria; phylum Desulfobacterota; class Desulfobacteria; order Desulfobacterales; family JBJKSK01; genus JBJKSK01. The sequence goes on from JBJKSK010000162.1 coordinate 2,968, forward strand.
CAAACGCGCCAACGCGCTCGAACCCAACGTACCGGGCATCATCGACACCCTGGGCTGGTCCTATTACCATAACGGCGATTACCAGGCCGCCAAGACCCAGTTTCAAAAAGCGCTGGCCATGGTTCCAAAGCAGCCGGCCTTTAACTACCATATGGGAATGGTCCTGCTGAAAACCGGGGATAAAGCCGCCGCCAAAAAGCACCTCAAATCCGCCGTGGAAAGCAAACAGGATTTCTCCGGAAAGACCGAAGCGAGAAAGGCCTTGAAAAGCATTTCGTGATTCACGCTCAATAGAAAAGAGACCCCGATGCCGTTGCCCAGAGAAAGCCTTTCCGTAAACGGTGCCCGATCGTTTTTGCAAACGCCCTGGTTTGCCTGTGTCGCACCTTTTGCCATCTTTGCCCTGTTTACCTATGCGGGACCGACGCTTGGCATCTCCCCGGCCATCGTCTATCCCCTCAAGACAGTTATTGTCGGGGCAGCGCTTCTGCATTTCTGGAAATTTTTCAGGCAAGACATCCGGGCGGAATTCAGCGGGCTGGCGATTGTGGCCGGAATCTTGGTCTATATCGTCTGGGTGTCCTTCAACGGCTGGTATCCCTTAATCGGCACCCCGGCCGGATTCGACCCTTTTAAAGAAGCCGCCAACGGCTGGGTCTATCCCCTGATCGCCGCCCGGCTTTTTGGCGCGGTCATCGTGGTTCCGGTCATGGAAGAAATTTTCTGGCGCAGTTTCGCCATGCGCTTTGTGGTCGTCTCGGATTTCAAGAGTCTTCCTCTGGGATATTTTTCCTGGTATTCGTTTTTGCTCGTTTCGGTGGCCTTTGGTCTGGAACATCACGAATGGCTGCCGGGAATCGTGGCCGGAGTTGTCTATGCCGGTTTGTTGGTGCGCTCCAAGAATCTGTTTACCCCGATCTTGTCCCATGGGGTGACCAACCTGCTGTTGGGCATCCACGTGCTGGCCACCAGCCAGTGGAGCTTGTGGTAAGCGGCCCTTCTTTTCTTGACATCCCCGTCGGGTTACCATAATTATCGAAGCTTACGATTTCCTCGGGTCTCTACCTTCAACACCACGTTAATGAGATGAAAAAGCTAAACCCCATCGACAAATTCCGAAACATCGGCATCATCGCCCACATCGATGCCGGAAAGACCACCGTTACCGAGCGGATTCTCTATTATACCGGGCGTTCCCACAAAATCGGTGAAGTGCACGACGGGGAAGCCGTCATGGATTGGATGCCAGACGAGCAGGAACGCGGCATCACCATTACCTCGGCGGTCACCACCTGCCAGTGGCACGACAGCCAGATTCAGATCATCGACACCCCCGGCCATGTGGATTTCACCATCGAGGTGGAACGGTCCCTGAGGGTTTTAGACGGGGCCATTGGCGTATTTTGCGCCGTGGGCGGGGTGGAACCCCAATCGGAAACCGTCTGGCGTCAGGCCGATAAGTACCACGTTCCCAAGATGGCCTTTGTCAACAAGCTAGACCGGATCGGAGCCAATTTCACAGGCACCGTCGAAATGATCCGGAAGCGGCTGCACGCCACTCCCCTGGTGATTCAGATGCCGCTTGGCATCGAGGACAGCTTCACGGGGGTCATAGACTTGATCCGCAAAAAGAAGATCATCTGGGACGATGACACCCTAGGGGCCAGTTTCACCACCTCCGACATCGACTCTGTCTATATCCAAGAAGCGGAGCTGCAGCGGGAAAAACTGATCGAAACACTGGCTGAAGCCGACGACGAGATCATGGAAGCCTATCTGGCGGAAGCGCCCATGAGCACCGAGCAGATTCTGACCGCCATCCGGCGTGCGACCATCGGGCTGAAGCTGGTGCCGGTGCTCTGCGGGTCGGCCCTGAGAAACAAGGGCATTCAGCCCCTGCTGGATGCCATCGTCGCGTTTCTGCCCAGCCCGGTCGAGGTGCCGGCCATCCAGGGTCATCACCCGGAAACCAACGCGGTCATCCCCTGCCCGCCCTCGGAAAAGGCGCCGCTGGCCGCCCTGATTTTCAAGGTATCCATGATGGAGGGCCGCAAGCTGTCCTTTGTACGGGTTTACAGCGGCAGGATCCAAACCGGGGAAGACCTCTACAACCCGGCCCGAAACAAGAAAGAAAAAGCCTCCCGGATTCTCAGGATGCACGCCAACAAGCGCGAACGTATCGACGAGGCCGGGGCCGGAAGCATCGTCGGCGTCGTTGGCCTCAAAGACTCCTCCACCGGCGAGACCCTGTGCCTGGCGCAACATCCGGTGCTGCTGGAGAAAATGGAATTTTACGAACCGGTGATCTCTGTGGCCGTGGAGCCCAAGACCCATGCCGACCAGGACAAACTGGACCAGGTGCTGGAGAAATTTCTCGCCGAGGACCCCACCCTTCGGGTCCGGAAAGACGAGGACACCGGTCAGACGATCCTCTCCGGGATGGGAGAG
>JBJKSK010000163.1:0-6091 GCA_046704125.1 Desulfobacterales bacterium
GTACGGTCACCAAGGATTGGAGGGAAGTGGCTTTTCGGGATTTGGAGGCTTCGATGATATTTTTTCGAGCTTCGGGGATATTTTCGAGGACTTTTTCGGTTTTTCCGGCAATCGTCGAGGACGCAGCCGGGTCCAGCGTGGTGCGGATCTGCGCTACGACTTGAGATTGAGCTTTATGGATGCCGCTTTCGGTACCGAAACGGAAATCCAGGTCGACAAGGCCGAAGCCTGTTCGGTATGCCAGGGCAGCGGCAGCGAGCCGGGCACCCAACCCGAGGTTTGTCCCACCTGCAATGGCGCAGGTCAAGTCTCGCGAAGCCAGGGGTTTTTCACGGTTCGTAGCACCTGTCCCACCTGCCGGGGACAGGGCCGGACCAACAAGAACCCTTGCAAAGCCTGCCGCGGTGCGGGTCAGGTGCGAATCAGCAAGAAGGTGGCCGTGAAGATTCCCGCCGGTGTGGACACCGGTTCTCGGTTAAGACTCAATGGCGAAGGGCTTGCCGGATCCTATGGAGGTCCTGCCGGAGATCTCTATGTCTTTATCGAGGTGCAGCCCCATGAAATTTTCCAGAGAAACAATTTCGACGTTATCTGCCAGCAGGAAATCACCTTCATCCAGGCCGCGCTGGGCACCACAGTGAAAGTCCCCACGCTAAACGGGAAAAAGGATCTCGATATTCCCAAGGGAGCACAGCCGGGCGATGTTTTCCGGCTGCGTGAAGAGGGCATCCCGTCCTTGCGCAATGGCCGACGGGGCGACCAGCTGATTCAGATCGTGATCAAGACGCCCACCGGGTTGAATAAAAAACAGGAAAAACTGCTGCGGGAATTCGAAAATCTGGAAACCAACAAGCTGTCGAGCAAGCTCAAAAACATACTCAGGAATGAAACGGCAAGCGCCCAGCATTGATTCGGAAGGAAATAGCTGATGTATGAACTGAAAGTGGTCACCCGCTTTGCCGCCGCCCATCAGCTGAAAATGGTCGGGGAAAAATGCGAGAACCTCCACGGTCACAACTGGAAGATCGAGGTGGTCGTGAGCGGTAAAACGCTCAGGCAAGGTGGCGTGCTGGTGGATTTTGGAGAGATTAAAAAATCTTTGGCCGCCATCATCAATCGGATAGACCACCGGTTTTTAAACGAGTCGGAGCCCTTCACCGAAAACAACCCTCCCTCTTCGGAGAACATCGCCCGCCATATCGCCGAGGCCATGCAATCGGAACTGCGCCACGCTGGCGTCAAGATCAGCAGAGTCACAGCATGGGAATCCGAGGATGCCTGCGCCACATACCTCGTCGATTAGTTCTCCAGTCTGCTTTTCCGGGTTCACACATGTGGCGTTGCGGGATACGACAACTCCCGGTGTCTCCCATCCTACCCGCGAGCGGCCATCAGTTCGTCCCGGGTGACGATGGCCAGCGCATCGGGAACGTGCCTGCGGATGTTTTCCATGCCACCTTCCTGTCGGTCCACCAGGACCACGACTCGAATCACGTTCAAGTCTTCGGCTCGGGCCCGCTCGATGGCCTGGATGGTTGATCCGCCGGTGGTGGCCACGTCGTCGATGATCACCACCGGCTGGCCCGGCGCCACGTCTCCCTCGATCCAGCGCACGATCCCGTGGTCTTTCCGGGTTTTGCGGATGGAAAACGCCGATATGGGATCGCTTTTGAGTTCCGAGACAAAGGCGGTGGCCATGGCCACGGGGTCGGCCCCGAAGGTCAGCCCGCCTACGCCCGACGCTCCTGCGTCTTTGATGGCCTCGTAGACCAGATGCCCGATGAGAACCATGCCTCGGGGGCTTAGGGTGGTGGGCTTGCAGTTGACGTAGAAGTGGCTCATCTTTCCGGAAACCAGCCGAAAGGAAGGCGTTTGGCTGTACTGAAACGATTTTTGGCAGAGCAGATGGATCAGTTCCTCTTTCATGGCGTTCATCGAATGGTATCTATACACAAGGTTTTTATAAGATTTTCGGGTGTTGTCCAATTTGTTTCCCGAGAAACAGTTGATTTGTCAGCCGCAATCGGATAAAAAACCTCCACCGAAATGGAAGAAGCCATGTGAATGGGTTTCAGTGGAGGCTTTGAGCAAGGAAAACTGTTGGCAGCACTCCCTGAACTCACTGCATCCCATAACAGATCCAGTGGATTCCGGTCAATTTGAAAATGTTGACACCCATCTTGCATAGCCAACCGGCGCCTCCTGATCTTGGGGGTGATGGTGATGCGAAACCCGCTGGCAAAGCGCCGTTGCCCGTTATCCGCCTGTTTCACGTGTGCAAGGAATTCGGTGCCAAGAAGGCGCTGGTGGACGTTTCCTTGGATATCAGCCGAAACGATTTTGTTTTTGTCACCGGCCCCAGCGGCGCGGGCAAATCCACGTTGTTGAAACTGCTCTACAAGGGCGACACGCTGACTCGGGGACAAGTCATCGTCGATGGCATTAATCTGGCTCGCATTCCCCGCAGACGCGTTCCGATGCTGCGGCGCAACCTGGGTATCGTTTTCCAGGATTACAAGCTCATTGCCACCAAGAACATCTTCGACAACGTGGCTCTGGCGTTGGAAGCCGCCGGGGAAAAACGCCGGGAGATCGAAAAAAGGGTTCTCGGGCTGCTCAAGATCGTGGGCATGGCCCAGCGCCGGGACGCCTACCCGCCGAGTCTTTCCGGCGGGGAACAGCAAAGAGTCGCCGTGGCCCGGGCTGTTGCCGGGAACCCGCGCATCATTTTGGCCGATGAGCCCACCGCCAGTCTCGATGCCGATTCTGCAGCCGTGATTTTTAGACTGCTCAAGGTGTTTCACGCCCGAGGCACCACGGTGCTCATCGCTACCCATGACACGGAACTGATCCGTAAAGCCGGCGGCCGGGTGGTGCTGCTAAAGGCCGGGTACCTCATGGACGACAAGACCATTGCCGGGCAGTCACTATGACTGGATCCCTCAAACGGGCCATGGCCGACATTCGGGACAACCGGATTTTGACCGCCGTGACGGTGGTCACCATTTCGCTTGCCGTGCTCATTGTCGGTTCCTTTTCCTTGGTCGTGGTCAATGCCGGGGACCTGGTGCATGCCTGGAAACGAGGAATCCGGATGATGGTTTATCTGGCCGAACCGATTTCGCTAAAGCAAATCGACGGGCTGCAGACCAAAATCGGTACAATAGCCGGCGTGGCTTCATGCCGGTTTATCTCCAAAGCCGAGGCCCTGAATTTGCTCAAAGCACAGCTCAAGGGCCAGTCGTCGCTTTTCGCGGACCTGACGGAAAACCCTCTGCCCGACGCCTTCGAGGTTCGTCTCCATCCGCAGTCCAGTGGTGCCGCCTCCTTAGCCACCGTTGCCAAGGAGGTCGGCTCCCTGGCGGGTGTGGCCGATGTTGAATATGGACAACAGTGGATGGGACGGTTTTCGGATATTTTCGAACTGGTCCGGTTAATCGGTTCCGGGTTGGGCGGATTGTTTTTTCTGGCTGCCGTGTTTTTTGTGGCCAACACCATCCGGCTGGTGCTTTATTCGAGACGGGAAGAAATTGAAATCATGCGCCTGGTGGGAGCCACCGACCGATTTATCACCATGCCCTTTTATCTTCAGGCCATCATGCAAGGCGGCATCGGCGCTGTGCTGGGACTCGGAATCCTTTTTGCCTCCTACCGGTGGATTATGGCGGGGTTACCCACGGGAGCTCTGGTTTCGTTTTGGACGCTGCGGTTTTTGCCTCCGGAGATTATGGCCGGTATTTTGGGCTGTAGCATGGCGACCGGGTGGATGGGATGTTACGTTTCGCTCAAGCAGTTTTGCCGGGTCTGATTTTCAGACGCGCGATCGGCTTTGCGCTGGTGATCGTTGCGGTTCTGGCCGCTGGTTTTTGGAGCCCGGCCGACGCCGGACAACCCGGGTTTGTCCAAGCAAAAACGGTGGACATGCGTTCAGGGCCAGGGACGCAGTACCCGACGACATCCGTTTTGTCCAAAGGAACCCGGGTGGATGTCATAGAGCGCATTGAGGGATGGCTGCATGTCCGTATCCCGGGAGCCGAAGGCTTTATTCAAGACCTTCCCGGTCTGGTCCGGGTCCAGGCTGGCGCCAAGCCGGCGACGGCAGCAGGTGATCCGGTTGAGCTCAAGGCGGCTCGAAAAAAGGCCGAGAGCCTTCGAACCCAGATTGCCGCGAAACGAAAGGATGTCGGCCAATACAATGCGGCGGAACGAAAGATCGTAGATGAGCTGGACGCTATCGAGTTGAACATGGAAACCACCCGAAAAGCCGCCGCGTCGGTGCGAAGCCAGCTGGGTGCGGTTTCCCAAACGATTGCTGGCACCCAGGCGGCTATCGGCCGGCTCAGCGGACGGATCCACTCCCAGCGGCAGGCCGTGGCCCGAGGACTGGTGACTCTGTACAAGCTGGACAACCTCGGTCCTTTGGCCTTGCTGCTCTCGGCGGATTCCATCCTGGATATGGCTTTCCGGAAAAACGCGCTTCAGCGGGTTCTGGTTCATGACCAAATCGTCCGGCAAGAATGGGAGGCCGATCGCGCCCGCGAGAAAGTGGCACTGGAACGGATGCAAACCTTAAAACGGGAAAAGATCCATCTGGATGCATCCTATGCGCATCAGATTCAGATCTTGAGCCGGGATCGGTACCGAAAAGGGATCCTCCTTGCCAAGGTGCGCGGCAAACGATCCCTGGCTTTGGCCCTGATCGGCTCTTTGCAGCAGTCGGCTCGGCAGCTGGATGCTACCATCAGGCAACTGGAAACCAGCAGACCAAAGGTGATGGCCGGAGAAAAAATATCTGGAAAATCCTTTACCTTGTCTAAAGGGTTGCTTAAGATGCCGGTCAATGGGACGGTGGTGGCCACATTTGGGCCCTACTGGAACAGGCAGTTGAAAGTGAGGGAGTTTCGCAATGGCATCGACATCCGGGCCAAAGAGGGAACACCGATCCGGGCCGTTTTTTCCGGACGGACGGTCTTTGCGGGCTGGCTCAGGGGATATGGGAATTTGCTGATCATCGACCACGGAGACAGCTATTACAGCGTGTATGCCCATGCCCAGAAAATGTTCAAAAAAAAAGGGGATCCAGTAAAGGCGGGGGAAGTCATCGCCACCGTTGGCGACACCGGTTCTCTGGACGGCGCCAAACTTTACTTCGAACTTCGCCGGCATGGGAAACCACTCGATCCCATGCAATGGATTAAAACCGGATAGCAAGGAGCAAGGGAATGACCCGAGGCAAAAAACGACAAGTGAAATTGTGGGCAATCATGGTGGCGGCAGTGGTTGTGTTTACCCTCGGCACCGGGTTGTGGGGGAATGTGTTTGCCGATACCCAGCAGACCTATAAAGGGCTGAAGCTGTTTACCGATGTGATTGAACTCATCCAGAAAAATTATGTCGACCCGGTAGATACCAAGGCCCTGATCATAAAGGCCATCCAGGGTATGGTCCAAAGTCTCGACCCGCACTCCGCCTTGCTTCCCCCCGAGGCCTTCAAGGAACTCCAGATGGACACCCAGAGTGAGTTTGGCGGTATCGGGATCGTGATCACCATGCAAAAAGGGCTGCTCACCGTCATCTCTCCCATCGAGGGAACCCCGGCCTACCGGGCCGGAGTCAAGGCCGGAGATATCATCATCAAAGTCGACGGCAAGTCCACCAAGGGCATGCAGCTGTGGGAAGCCGTCAAGCTCATGCGAGGACCCAAAGGCTCCAAGGTGACCATCACCGTGATGCGCGAAAAGGAAAAGAAACCGCTGACCTTTTCGCTGATTAGAGGCCTGATCCCTCTGGAAAGTGTCCGGTCCATCATGCTTCGTCCCGGATACGGCTATGTCTGGATCACCAATTTCAGGGAAAACACGGCTCAAGATCTTAGAACTGCCCTGGCCAAGTTGCAGTCCGAGGCACCGCTCAAGGGGCTTATCTTGGACCTGCGGGACAATCCAGGGGGGTTGCTCGACCAGTCGGTGGCCGTGGCCGATCTGTTTCTCGAAAAGGGAGTCATCGTCTCCATCAAGGGACGGCGTCCGTCCAATACCAAGGTCTTTTATGCCCATCCCAACAAGGTGCACCGTCGCTATCCCATCGTGGT
>JBJKSK010000164.1:0-7625 GCA_046704125.1 Desulfobacterales bacterium
AAGCAAGACGACGAGGATGATTTGACCGATTCCTGGGTGTTGCAGCGCATCGTTCGCCAGCATTCGGATTTCGTTTCCTATCCGATTCTCATGAACGTGGAGCGCGTGGAGCCGATTCCGGAAAACGAGCAGATCAAGGGGCCGGATGGAAAGCCTGTCGGGGAGACAACCCGGAAAGTTGTCCGGGAAGAAACGCTCAATTCCATGAAGGCCATCTGGGCAAAGGATAAAAAAGAGGTTGCCGAACAGGAGTACAACGAATTTTACACCCACATCAGCCACGATTGGAATCCGCCTTTAAGCCTGCTGCACGCCAAGCTGGAAGGGGTCACCGAATACAGCGCGCTGCTCTATGTTCCGGCCAAGGCGCCTTTTGACATGTTTCACCCCCAGCGGCGCCACGGCATCCATCTCTACTGCAAGCGGGTGTTTATCATGGATGACTGCAAGGAGTTGATCCCCGAATACCTGCGCTTTGTCCAGGGGGTGGTGGACGCTCCGGATCTCAGCCTCAACGTCAGCCGCGAGATCCTGCAGCAGGATCGCATTGTGCGCAACATTCGAAAAAATATCACCAAGAAGCTCTTCGATTTGATTGGTGATCTGGATGCTGAAAAGTTCAAGACCTTTACCGACGAGTTCGGCGCCGTACTCAAAGAGGGGATCTATACGGATCCGGACAACAAGTTGAAAATCGCCGAATTGATCCGCTACAAAACCACCAAGTCCGAGGGCAAGTGGGTGTCGCTCAAGGATTACGTGGCCAACATGAAACCGGATCAGGAGTACATTTACTACATTACTGGCGACAATCTCCAGGCGCTTGCCGACAGCCCGCATCTGGAGCAGCTCAAGGCCCGTGAGTACGAGGTGTTGCTGCTTACCGACCCCGTGGACGAGTGGGTGGTGCAGTCGCTGACCGAATTTGAGGAAAAGAAGCTCAAGAGTGCCGAAAAGGGTGAGCTGGAGCTGGAAAAGGAAACGGATGCCGAGAAAAAGGCCGATGACTTCAACGCCTTGTTCGGATTCATAAAAGGCAAAATCGAGGGAAAGGTCAAGGAGGTCAAGGCCTCGTCGCATCTTAGGACCTCGGTTTCCTGCCTTTCCGGGGATGCCTATGATATGAGCGCCTACATGGAAAAGATCATGAAGGCATCGGGCCAGAAGATTCCGGAAGTCAAACGGGTCCTGGAGCTGAACATGGAACATCCCGTTCTTGGAAAGATCAAATCCCTGTTTGAAAGCGACCGGGACAACCCGACGTTGGCGCAATACAGCGAACTTTTATACGACATGGCGGTCATTGGCGAAGGTGGTAAACCTGAAAATCCGGCTCGTTTCAGCAAACTGGTTGGCGATTTGATGGCCAGCGCCCTCGGGTAACCCGAGGGCCTTGCCCGATGTCACAAAGCCCTTTGGCCTTTGCAACAGGCCGATTCCTGAAAAGGCGGTCGAGACAAAGCACGACAGTCCCGTGGGGGAAATCGCCCCCACGGGCTTGCTGCGTTTAAGGAGACAATACATGAAACAGAAGTATCTGATTTCAAAAGACGACGATGGCAAGACCCTATGCTTGAAGGAATTTGCCGAAGTCGAGCGCGGTGAGTACGGGATGCTCTGCGATGTCGTCTACGATTTGGGTACCATCGCCTCTGCAGCCTCCGGGGGCACTGACAAGCTGATTTCTCTGCTGCGAACCCAGGATTTCTTCCCCCGGGGCCTCTATGCCCGCCTCATGGCGGAGTCGATTATCGATCTGATCGGTTCGCCGGACCGAAAATCGGTGGAACTGGCCATCGATGACAAGGACTCCCTGGCTCAGGAGCGACTCGACATGGAAGCCCTTGAACTAGTCGATGATGCCGATGATGATTCGGATGATGCCGGAGAGGCGCTTGATGAGGTATTGGACGGTATCGAAGACGATGAGGGGGCCAGCGACGAGGAGACCGAATAGGATCGGATCGGTTCTTGAATAGGGAAAATTCAGGTTTCCCGGCTCCGCTTTTCCGCGTGCGCTTCGATGGCCTCAATTCTTTGCAGCACAGGGGGGTGCGTTGCGTTGAGAAAGACGTGCAGGGGGTGCGGGCAGAGGTTGCTCAGGTTATCCACGGCCAGTTTCTTGAGAGCATCGACCATGGCCGTTGCATCGCCGGTGGTTTCTATGGCGTAGCGGTCTGCCGATAGCTCGTTGTGCCGCGAGATCACACGAAACATCAGGCCCAGGCCAAAATCCAGGGGTGCATAAAGCAAGGTGAAAAAAACAAGTGTCGCGTACACGGAAACCCGATTCATGAAAAAGGCCGCGGAAAGCACCGGACTGTTGAGAAACCACGAGAGAAGGTAAAACATGATTCCGGTTTGAATCACCCCCGCGAAAAAACCGGCCAGGACGTGTTTTTTCTTGAAGTGGCCCATCTCATGGGCCAATATGGCTACCAGTTGCGCCACCGTATGGCGTTGCAGCAGGGTGTCGAAAAACACGATGCGGCGCTTGTTTTTGAAGCCGGTGAAAAAGGCGTTGGATTTGGTGGAACGTTTTGACCCGTCCATCGCATAGACGTTTTCCAGTGGAAATTCCATCTTCTTGACATTGGATAGCACCGCGGTGCGCAACGGCCCTGGCTCCAGGGGCGTGAAGCGGTTAAACAGAGGCAGAATCCAGCTGGGTGCCAGGTATTGAACCCCGAGCAGAAACAAGGTGGTGGCAAGCCAGCAGGCCCACCAGGCACTGGCGCCGGCATGTTCGAAAAAGACCAAAACAGCGGCCAAAACAGGGCCGCCAAGCACCACGGCCAGTGCCATAGCCTTGAATCTGTCGGCGGTAAACGTGGCCACAGAGGTGCGATTAAACCCGAATTTCGCTTCGATGCCAAAGGTGGCATAGGCGTTGATGGGAATAGCCAGCAGGCTTTTTAGCCCGATCAGACTGCCGATGTACAGCAGTCCGGAAACCACGGGACCAACGTCTGCGGACTGAACCCAGCGGTCCAGCTGGGCAAACCCGCCCGCGAACCAGAAGATGAAAAGCACGCTCAGGTCGATGGCACCGGTAAGCCACCCGAAACGGGTGTGAGCGATGAGATAATCCTGAGAGACGCGGTAGCGTTCCGGATCGCAAAAACCCTCAAACCCCTTTGGCAGTCGGGAAGAAAGATGTTTCAGATTGAGCCAGTCGGCGGTTATGCGAAGGCAAAATTCTCCGATCCAGAAAACAATAATGAACAGCGACAGGCCAGTTGGCGATGACATCGTAAAAAGTGCAAATTCAAAGTGGTGTAGTTAGCGGAAATAACAAGTTGCTGTGTTTTTCGCGGCTGAAAGCATCCAAGACGGTCGCCTTCCACAAGCTCATCAATTGCCGAATTTGCCTTGCTGCAATACGAATTTAAGGAATTTCTTTTCAGCTATTTTAAAATCCGTTTCGGAATAATAGTCGGTATTTTCCGGGACTCGAAAGATCTTTTTGTAACGGGTGAGCATCATCTGAATGCCTTTGTTTTCCCGATCCGCATTTTTCATAGTCACCTCGCATGTCCGCACTGGTGAGATTTTTATATGGGGGTCTTGCTTTTTTTGTCCGAAATCGGCTGTCAAACCAGATAGCGGGTCTGGATTCGAGCCGGATGAGGCCCTCATTTTCCAGACATTCAATGGCAAGTTGCATGGTATGATAATCCAGGTCGATTTCCTGCCAGCCGAGATAGTGCAGTCTTTTTTTTACCTGCCAAAGATTCCGCTGTGGGCTTGCCAGAAAGCTGTTGGCCAGGCTCCGGATAAATCCGGGTATCAGCCGGGGTTCGAGCCCTTTGCGCTCCAGGCGGTGAATGAGTGTCGTTTTTAGCTGGCTCAAAGCAAACACCTTTTACGTTGGAGGAGCAGGGAAGATCTTTTGGCCGACGTGGAGGATGACATTGGCCCATCGGTTTGAAGCCCGTATTCAATAAAGAAAGCATAACACGTGCCAGATATGGCGGTTATGGTAAAAAGCAAAGAAAAAACAAGAGGATACGTTTGTTTTTCGGGATAGGCAAGTGGGCGAAAAAGGCGGTGATGACGCCAAATATTGTGGAAAACAATTCACAATGATGACGAATTTAGGAATCGATCCGGAAAACGTGCGACGGGGGCCAGGGCCGGGCTTGGTCAGCAGGTTTTCGGGCATGTGAACGTGGCGAGATAGGAAAGGTGGTATGAAAAAAACTTTGATCGTGATGGTTCTGTCCGTGATGCTGCTGCCAGCTTCGGCTTCAGCCAGGCGGCTGCACCCCAAGCGCTGGTATCAGGAGCGCTGGTGCGCCAAGTATTTCAGTACCGGTCCCCACCAGGTATCGCATATCTATGGTTGCCTGACTCCGGAATATGTCGTGGAATTTGATTACGCCAACCGCTGGTATGAATCCATCGGCGAGAGCCTGCACTATGCGATGCAAACCGGTAAAAAGGCCGGTATCGTGCTGATCATGGAAAAAGAAAAGGATCTCAAATATTGGTTTAAACTCAATGAAACCATCAAGTACTACAATTTGCCGATCCGTACGTGGCGCACTTGGCCGTAAAGGTGCTAAGCGGCTTGCTTGAGGGTTTTCATGTCCATTTGATCGATCATGATCATGAACCGGATCATCTCATTGCCATCTTCATTTGCTTTCCATGAGAGCATGCCTTGCATGGGGTCTTGCCCGACGCTTTGCAGTTTGAGCAAAACTTGGTAGAGGCCTTGATACTCGGACGGCTCCAGAAAAAAATGCATTCGGCTAAACCGCAGAAAGGCGTCGTAATTTTTAAACCCCTTGAGGCGGGTGGCTGGCTTTTTCCCGGTCTGGGTTTCGTTTGTCCATGTCATTGCTTTTTCTCCATCCACAAAAAGGCCTCGGATCGTCGTCACGCCGCGGTTGGCGGCCAACTGCCGCAAGACTTACCGGTTTCAGGATCGATCTTTGGCCATGCGGCTGAAATTTTGTATACCTTCAAACAGGCTCGTGTCAGGTGTCAACCGATCGGGTGACCGGGTCGCGCATTTGGGGCATTTGACATACCGGTCTTCATTCATGAAAACCAGTTCCTTGAATTCAAAACCGCAATTTTTGCACCGGTAGTCGTATGTTGGCATTCTGATCGCCCTTGGCTTATTTTATCCGTGTCAATAAGGCCAACCTGTTTGGCAGCACGCGGTTTGCTTATAAAGAACCACAGAGTCCGAAAACGTTACGGCGCCCTGCCGAAATGCCGGTCATGATTAAGGATGCAAAAAAACAAAAGGGCCAGGCACCGGAGCCCAACCCGTCAGGTTTAAAATCGCCCGGAAAAGACACCGGACGTTTTTTATTTAATTCTAATTTATATCATGGCGATTTTTCGCTGTCAAGAAAAAACCTCTGCGAGTTTTTTTAACATGTTGATTTGTAATGGAAAAATACACAAAGGAGGAGCAGTCATCGCTTAGAATCGAGTCGGGGGTGTTCTCTGTTCACCTGTCGAATCGGGGCTAAAAATCCCCAAAAAAGCTTTAAAGAGGCCATAAATGCGGATCATCCATGGCCTCCTTTTTTGCGGCTGAAGCGGATGCGTCTATTTGGCGGAAGCCAGCCGGATTCCTGCTTTGGTGTGTTTTACTTCGAAACAATCTCCGATCTGGAGTCCGAAATTTTCGACGAGCGCCTTTGGAATGACAAGGCTGCCTCTTTTGTTCACCGATATGGTGGTTGGAGCCGGGGCAGCCGTTCTCCGGCCCCCTTTCAGCTTGGTCGCTTTACCTGAATTCATCAAGGCGTTGGCGTAAGCCACCTTCAATTGGCTGGAATTTTTAAAGCCGAATGTTTTCATGATATCAGCTTGAATTTCACCCTTATCAATCATTTGTAACAACGAATTTTCGTCCATTTTTTTTCTTTTTGCCATTTTTTATCTCCGCGAAAAAGGTTAATAATAAATATCATTATGATTTGATAATCGCATTCCAAAAAATTTTCAACAAAAAAATGGCTATACGTTCAAAATGAATCGAATTTTAGTTGTAACCCAATTTCTTACGTGATGGCAGTGAGCAAACTGGCTATTCCGGTTTCGAGACACTTAAAAGATAGCCGTCGATAATTTACATGGCAACGAGTAGATCACATCGCTAATGTTCAGCTTATTTTTCAAGCGTCATATTTATTTCATATAGGGTCTGAATTTTTTCCGGATGCCTAAAAAATCTCAAACCAGTTGGAATTAGTTCATCATCCCAAACCATCCCTTTCGTTCCATCCACTTGGCTGTTTCCAATACCGGTGAGACCGAAAACGACAACACGATAACGAGTGCCCAATCCACCATTGACAGACCAAAAGTGCCAAAGGCGGGTTGCAGAATCGGGACATAGACGATTAACATGATCAGGATCAGTTCCCATAGGATGGCCCGGTTGAGCCATTTGTTGGCAAAGGGGCGGCTGAGCACGGAATTCCGGTCCGAGCGAAAGTTGTATGCCTTGAAAAACTGGATCAGAATCAGGGATACGAAGGTCATGGTCATGGCTTCTTTTAGGCTTCGGCCGGAAGTTCTGGCCCAGGCAAACAACCCGAGGTTGACCAGTGTGGACCACAGCCCGCCGGTGATCATCAGGGTCACCACCGGCCGGGTGAAGATTCCCGTGCGCGGATTTCTCGGGGGTCGGCCCATGAGGTCGGATTCTGGCGGGTCCACCGCCAGGGCCAGGGCGGGCAGGCCGTCTGTGGCCAAGTTGACGTAAAGGATCTGCACGGCGCTTAGCGGAAGAGGCAGCCCGGCAAACGATGCGCCGGCCATCAAACCGATTTCCCCGATATTGGATGATAGCAGATACATAAGATATTTTTTGATGTTGCCAAAAATCGCACGGCCTTCTTCCACCGCGGCCACGATGGAGGCAAAATTGTCGTCTGTGAGCATCATGGCGGCGGCCTCTTTTGAGACATCCGTGCCGGTGACGCCCATGGCGATACCGATGTCGGCTTTTTTTAGGGCCGGAGCGTCGTTGACCCCGTCTCCGGTCATGGCCACGACGTGGCCTTTTTTTTGCAAAGCGGTGACCACGCGGAGTTTTTGGGCCGGTGACATCCGGCTATAGACTTCGATATCTTCTACCGCATGCTCGAAATCGGTGTCGCTCATCGCCTCCAGTTGCGTGCCGGTAATCATCTGGCCGGTTTTGAGCAGGCCCAGTTCCCCGGCGACGGCCTTTGCCGTGAAGGGATGGTCGCCTGTGATCATGATCGCCCGGATGCCGGCCTGCTCGCAGATTTCTATGGCGTGTTTGGCTTCTGATCGCGGGGGATCGATCATGCCTACCAATCCCAGAAAGGTCATATCCGTTGGCGCGTCTCCAATGGATTCGGTCGGTTTGTCGGCAATGGCCAGCACGCGCAGGGCCTCGGCGGCCATTTGCCGGGCGGTTTCCGTGATGGCCTCCCGTGTGCGCGCATCCAAAGGGATATCTCCCTGTGAGGTCAGCTGGTGCGAACAGGAATCCAGAATGACTTCAAAAGCCCCCTTAGCGCAGGCAAAAGTCTTCTGATTTCCGGCGTGAAGCGTTATCATGCGCTTGGTCTCGGAAGTAAATGGGATCTCGTCGATGCGGGGAAACCGGGTTTCCAGATCCG
>JBJKSK010000165.1:0-4275 GCA_046704125.1 Desulfobacterales bacterium
GGCCGATATCCTGAAAGAAGATCAGGGTCAGAACACCTGCATCTTTTCCATCGATTTCGCCCTGAAGATGATGGGCGACATTCAACAATATTTTATCGAAAACGATGTCCGAAATTTCTACTCGGTATCGATTTCCGGCTACCATATCGCCGAGGCCGGAGCCAACCCCATCTCCCAGCTGGCCTTTACCCTGGCCAACGGCTTTACCTACGTGGAATACTACCTGTCCCGGGGTATGAATCTAGATAGTTTTGGACCCAACCTGTCGTTTTTCTTCTCAAACGGAATGGATCCCGAATATACCGTCATCGGCCGGGTGGCCCGGCGCATCTGGGCCATCGCCATGCGGGATAAATACCAAGCGTCGTCACGTTCCCAGAAACTCAAATACCACATCCAAACCTCGGGACGGTCCCTGCACAGCCAGGACATCCAGTTCAACGACATCCGCACCACACTCCAGGCCCTGTGCGCCATCTATGACAACTGCAACAGCCTGCACACCAATGCCTTCGACGAGGCCATCACCACCCCGAGCAAGGAATCGGTGCGCCGGGCGCTGGCCATCCAGTTGATCGTCAACCGGGAATGGGGCCTGACCCAAAACGAAAACATGAACCAAGGCTCCTTTATCGTGGAGGAGCTCACCCGGCTGGTCGAAGAAGCCGTGCTTTCCGAATTCGATCGTATCACCGAGCGCGGAGGGGTGCTGGGTGCCATGGAAACGGGCTACCAGCGAAGCAAGATCCAGGAGGAATCCATCTACTACGAAGTGCTAAAACACACCGGAAAACATCCCATCGTCGGGGTCAACACCTTCCGGGATCCGGACGGAGACGAAGACATCGCCGCGGGAAACGTGGAACTGGCACGAGCCACCGAGCAGGAAAAGCAGTCCCAGTTAGACCGTCTGGCAGATTTCAAAAATCGAAACAGCGACCAGGCACCCTCTGCCCTGAGCCGGCTGCAGCAGGTTGCCCTGTCCAACCAAAATATTTTTGCCGAGCTGATGCACACCGTGCGCCACTGCAGTTTAGGCCAGATCACCCAGGCGCTTTACGATGTGGGCGGGCGCTATCGCCGTGGCATGTAACAGAAACTAAGGAGCAACTATCCGATGAAAGAAGCCGTTATTGTCAGTGCGGTAAGAACTCCCCTGGGAAATTTCAACGGTTCCTTGGCGACTCTGGGGGCCACCGAGCTGGGTGCCCTCGTCATCCAGGAAGTCATCAAGAGAGCCGGTATTCAAAACACGGCCGTTGATGAGGTGATCATGGGCCAGGTGCTTCCCTGCGGCTACGGCCAGAATCCGGCAAGACAGGCCGCGGTCAAGGCGGGCTTGCCCTGGGAGGCGCAGTGTCTGACCGTCAACAAGGTCTGCGGCTCGGCGCTAAAATCGGTGATGCTCGCCGCCCAGGCGGTGCAGACCGGGGATGCCGACGTGGTGGTGGCCGGCGGCATGGAATCCATGAGCCGGGCGCCCTACTATCTGGAAAAAGCGCGTTTTGGATACCGCATGGGGCCCGGAAAGCTTGAGGATCACATGGTCCATGACGGGTTGTGGGACATCGTCAACGACTTTCACATGGGTATCAGCAACGAGCTGTGTTCCCAGCGCTACCAGGTGACCCGACAAGACCAGGATCGCTTTGCGGCGGAATCCTATCGCCGCGCCCTGCAAGCCATGGCAGAGGGCCGGTTCAAACAGCAGATCCTCCCGGTGACCGTGCCCGGCCGCAAGGGGCCTACGGTGTTTGACACCGACGAATGCCCCCGTGAGACCTCCTACGAACAGCTATCCAAGATGAAACCGGCCTTTTCCCCGGACGGGGTGGGTACGGCGGGAAACGCCTCGATTATCTCCGATGGGGCGGCTGCCGTGCTGGTCATGTCCCGGGAAAAAGCACAGGCTTTGGGCTGCCAGGTTCTTACCACCATCGGTGCCCAGGCCTCCGCGGGCATCGATATGAAATACGTGCTGGTCGCGCCTATTCTGGCCATTCCCAAGGTGCTTCGGAAACAGGGGTTGTCCCTAGCTGATATCGATCTGTTTGAAGTCAACGAGGCCTTTTCCGGATCGACGGTGGCCGTGATGAAAGAACTTGGCCTGGATCCGGGAAAAACCAACGTCAGTGGCGGCAGCGTCGCTCTGGGCCACCCTATCGGTGCATCAGGAGCCCGGGTGCTGGTGACATTGATCTACGAGATGATACACCGTGAGGCCAAAACCGGTCTGGCCACGTTGTGTCTGGGTGGCGGCGAGGCCGTGGCCTTGATTGTGACCCGGTAAAAATTCCCAGGGATGGACTGGAGGACAGATACGGTTGTCCCGGATATCCTGTTAATTGCTGTTCATTATAAAAACGGAGGCGTGACATGGACGTAAAAACCTTTGGAGTCATCGGCGCCGGTCAGATGGGAAGCGGAATCGCCCAGGTGGCTGCTGCCAGCGGCATGAACGTAATCATCAACGACATCAAGCCCGAATTTATCGAAAAGGGGCTTTCCACCATCACAGGCAACCTGGCCCGCAGTGTAGCCAAGGGAAAACTCGCCGAGGAGCAAAAGCAGGCGATTTTTTCCCGAATTCGCACCAGTTTAACCCTGAAAGACATGGCTGACACGGATTTCGTCGTGGAGGCGGCCACGGAAAACGAGTCCCTCAAGTTCAAAATCTTTCAGGAGCTGGATCGCATCTGCAGGCCCTCGGTCATCCTGGCCTCAAATACCTCCTCGATTCCCATCGGCCGCATTGCCGCACAAACCGGGCGACCCGACAAAGTCATCGGCATGCATTTCATGAATCCGGTACCGGTCATGAAGCTTGTGGAGGTGATCCGGGCGCTTCCCACCTCCGACGAAACCTTCCAGATCACCTGGGGCCTGGCCGAAAAATTCGGCAAAACCCCGGCACTGGCAAACGATTATCCCGGCTTTATCGCCAACCGCATCCTGCTTCCCATGATCAACGAAGCCGTTTACTGCCTGTATCATGGGGTAGGGACCGGGGAAGCCATCGATACGGTGATGAAACTGGGAATGAATCACCCCATGGGGCCGCTGGCCCTGGCCGATCTCATCGGCCTGGACACCTGTCTGGCCATAATGGACACCTTGTACAACGGGTTCAAGGATTCCAAGTACCGCCCCTGCCCTCTGCTGAGAAAATATGTCGAAGCCGGGTGGCTTGGCCGGAAAACCGGCCGGGGCTTTTACGAATACAGCTAAAGGAGACCCCATGCCGGAAATCCATGATGACGAGATGATTCCCGTCGGCCAACGGATCAGGCAGGTGCGGGAAGAAAAGAAAATATCGCTGGATCGGGTGGCCAACGAGACCGGTTGCACCATCGACTATATCCAACGCATCGAGGCCGGCGAGGCCATCCCGCCGGTGGGCACCATGCTGCAGATTGCCCGTGCCCTTCAAATCGACTCGGGTTTCTTTCTAAAGGAGCAGGAGTCCAGCAGGCGCAACCGGATCGCCGCCTACACGAAACGAACCGACAACTACGCCTACGCCACGCTGACCCCGGGTGCGGAAAACAAGCATCTCAAGGCTTTTCGGATCACCATCGAGGCGGGCACCGATTTTTCCGGCGTTGGCTACCAGCACGAAGGTGAAGAATTTACCTATGTGCTGAAGGGAAAAATCGAGGTCATCGTCGGCGAGCACGTCAACACCCTGGAGGCCTCCGAATCCCTTCATTTTAACTCCAACATCCGCCATAAGCTGAGAAACGTCGGGGATACGGATGCGGAACTGATCGTGGTGGTGTACAGCCCTTGATGCGGACTGCGGCCTGTTGAATCCGAAAAATTGGACCCAGCGGAGGTGGCCTTTGAATACGGAGCGTTTTTTTCCAGAAGCACTAAGGGAGCCATTATGACCTACCAGCTCACAGACGAACAATTGATGATTCAGTCCATGATCCGGGAATTTGCCCGCAAGGAGGTGGCTGCCACCGCCATGGAGCGTGACCGGACCAAGGAATTTCCCGCCGACAACCTCAAGAAGATGGGCCAACTGGGACTGATGGGCATGATGGTTCCGCCCGAGTACGGCGGGGAAGGTGCGGACACCATCAGCTACGTATTGGCTCTTTCAGAGATCGCCTATGCCTGCGCCTCCACCGCCGTGGTCATGTCGGTTCACAATTCCATCGTCTGTGCCAGTATCCTCAAATGGGGAAGCGTGGCCCAAAAAAAGAAATACCTGAAAAAACTCGCCTCTGGAAAAGTAATCGGCGCATTTGCCCTCACCGAGCCTCAGGC
>JBJKSK010000166.1:0-4479 GCA_046704125.1 Desulfobacterales bacterium
GGACAAAACCCGGTTGTTCCGGCAGGGCATCCATCGCGTCGGCGAGCTGGATGGTCATGGACTGGGCGATTTCGTGGTTGGTGATCATGGTTTGTGTCCTGGGATTAGAAAAATTTCAATTACCGGATTTCCAATGCGCCATATCGAATCGTCGAACCAGGCCCGGCAGGCTGGAGCCGCATGGCCGCCCGGGGCGAACCGGCGGCCAGCCTCCGGGAGTTTATGGACATTGGTTTCTCAAGTTGTATATACAGCATTTGATACTATAGGCATTCGATTTTTTGCCTGTCAAGGAAAACCTTTTCCTCGACATCGTCCCGAGCAATGGGATATCGTCGTCAGAAACCAGGCCCCTTTGAACGGGTCGATGGACTGAAAACCTAAAGCCTTTAAATGCCATATCGCCATGACCAAGCCCGATGCCAAATATATCCGGATTAAGGAGCATATCCTCAGGGGGATTGCCTCCCGGCGTTTTGAGTGGATCCTTCCTTCTGAAAATGAATTGGCCCGATTGTTTTCTGTCAGCCGGATGACGGCCCGAAAGGCCTTGAGCGAGTTGGTCTGGGAAGGTTATGTCCAGCGGGTGCCGGGAAAGGGGACTTTTGTCAACAAGCAGTGTTTTGCTCAGGGATTTTTCCGGGTGCAGCCCTTTCACCGGTATGCCGAGGCCCAAAACGCCGCGGTGCGCATCCGGGTGCTGGAAGCCGCCTTGGTGGAAACACCGGCAGATATTACCCGCAGACTCCGGCATCCGAAAGCGGTGCGGGTGCGTCGGCTTCAATTTTTCGACGATGTACCGGTCAGATACGAGTTGCGCTACCTTCGGGCCGATATGTGCGGCGGCATCCTCGGGGAAAATCTCCAGCAGGAATCGATCCATGAGATTCTGGTTCACAAGCTCGGCCTGCCCTTGACCCGGGTTTGGCAGCACCTGGAGGTGACCGCGTTGTCCGCGGAAATCGCGCAGTTGTTTGCGGAGCCTTCAGGCTGTCCGGCTTTTTTGATGAAACGCCTGACATACACTTTCGAGGAACCGGTGACCCTCGTGGAATATTTCATGCGGCAGGGCTATTTCGCTTTCGAAGATACGTTCTGGCCGAATCAAGAGGATGCGCCGAGGCCGTAACAAAATTTTTTCGGTTTGCCCGATACGGTTTCGCCGATTTCTAACGGCTTAAAAGACCTCAGCCAATTGGAGTTATAACCGATGAACCCTGATGAGCGCAGAGCCTATGCCCGGGTGGATTGCCAGACCCCGGTGATTTATGCTTACCTGGATTCCGATACCCACTTCGATGCCGAGGCCTACAATTGCTCTGACGGCGGGATGTATTTCGAGGCCGCATCCATCATTGAAACCGGAACCAATCTTCATGTGCGAATGAAAAATGTCGCTCCCGGTGCCTACGGACCCGGAGCCTACGAGGGATACCGTGCCGAGGTCATCTGGTGCCGGGCGGTGCAATCCGCCCATGGCAAGCGCTACGGGGTAGGGGTCCGATACGATTTGCCTGACCCCTGACCCGGAGCAAACGGTACAGGGCTTGCGGCATTTCCTGGCGGGCTTATGAAAATGCCTTTTTGATGCGCAGCGTCTCACCGAGTCTGGGCACGGTCACCGAGTAGCCGTTGGCGCTGAGATGATCGGCAAATGAAAGCGACTGCTGTTCCTCGCCGTGAACCACGGCGATTTGGCCGATACGCAGATTGGATCGTTTGAGAAAGGCCAGCATCTCGTCGCGGTCGGCATGGGCGCTGAAACCGCCGATTTTGGTCACATGGGCTTTGAGCGGGTAGGTCTTGTTGAGAAATTTCAGCAGTGGTGCCGGACCCCTTCGGCCCGCCTTTTCGTAGGCTTCCCCTTCTTCGAGCAGGCGCCTGCCGAGCGTGTTTTCCGCCATGAAACCCACGATGAGAATGCTGTTTTTGGAACTGTGGATCTTGTAGCGCAGATGGTGCAGGATCCTTCCGGCCTCGCACATGCCCGAGGAAGCGATGACGATATGGGGTTTGTCCTCGCGCATCAGCGCAATGGATTCATCCACGGTGCTGGTGAAGTGGACCTGTTTGAACTGAAAGGGGTTTTGCCCGTTTTCCAGAAACGTCTTCTGCGTTTCCCTGTCGTAGACTTCCGGATGCTCTCCAAAGACCCGGGTCAATTTGATGGCCAGCGGACTGTCCACGTAGACGGGAATTCTGGGCACGGCCCCCTCATTGTAAAGTTCGTGAATCACGTAGACCAGCTCCTGGGTCCGGCCGAAGGCAAATGCGGGGATCAGCAGGCAACCGCCCCGGTTATAGGTGTCTGTCAGCACTTGTTTGAGGGTGTTTTTGATATCGCCCACCGGCTCGTGGATCCGGTTGCCGTAAGTGATTTCCATGATCAGCAGATCCAGGTCCCGGTCGATTTCGGCAAAGTTTAGGCAGGGGTCCTTGAGGATCGGTTTGTCGAATCGGCCGATGTCGCCTGAGAAACCGACAGTAAAGGTTTTCCCGTTGCTGACAACCCGCAGCACGGTCATGGCCGACCCTAGAATGTGCCCGGCTTCGTAGAAGGTGGCGGTGGTGTCCGCACCGACGGCCACTGGATTCCGGTAGGGGTAGCCGTCAAAGTATTTCAGGGCCTGCTCGGCATCCACGATGGAGTAAAGCGGCCGGATCCGATCCAGGTGGTAACGGTCCATGAGCCGCTCGATGGCCTCGTTGTCTAATTCGTGGTGGTTTTTTTTGAGCATCTCCTTGATCTTTTTGGCCCGGGCAGCGGAAATTTTCTGGGTGCGCGGGGATGTCTGCATTTCATGCAGCAGATTCCGCACGGACTTGTAGTTGAGGTACTGGGCGTCGGATTCCTGGATGTGGGCGCTGTCTAGCAGAAGATATTCACAAGCATCGGCGGTGGCTCGGGTACAAAAGATCCGACCGCTGAAATTTTTTCGGGTCAGCAGGGGAATACGCCCGGAATGGTCGATGTGGGCATGGGATAAGACGATATTGGTAACCATCCTTGGATCAAAGGGCAGGGTCCGGTTTTTCTCCTCGCTTTCTTTCCGCCGCCCTTGAAACATCCCGCAGTCCAGCAAGATGTTATCTCTTGCCGTGGACACCAGGTGCATCGATCCTGTCACTTCCCGTACCGCACCATAGAAGGTAATGTTCATGCTTGGCTCCTTCGCATTCTATCTGTGAGTCGCTGTATTGCGCGCCATAGAAGGCCTTGACCTGTTTGCGATGACAATAATGGGCGCCGCGTATTTTAATATCTTAACGGGGCGCGTATGTCTAATGCCGATTCACTTTCCCCTTTTTGCGCAACGCTGATACATGGTACTCAAAAAGTTAGCGCAAGGCTCTCTGATCGAGCACATTAAAAGGCTCCGGCCAGCGTGAAAAAACAGCCAAACCAAGGAGATCGGATGAAAAGCAACCATAATCAATTCGTACAACTTTTTGAAGTTCCCCCTGCCATCGTTTCTTACCTGACGGTTTTCGCCGAACCCGAAGAGATCGATCTGATCGTGGCCATGGCCGGCAGGACCCTGGATGCGGGGCAGGTGGCGGAATTGCTCGGCGTCAGCCATGAGGCAGCGACAACCCGGCTGGAACGGGCTTTTAGAAGGCATTTCGTTCACCGTGAGGTGCAGGGGAAGAAAGTCGGTTATATCTTTGATTATTTGGATGCCGCCGGCAGGCTCATACGCTACATTCCCGCAAAATTCTACGACCGTCTTGATGAATTGACCATGTATGGCAACTGGGAGGCGATTCCAGACGATGTCCGCAACGAGATTACCGGCTGGTGGCTGAAAGAATATACCGAGAAAATCGCCCCTGTGGTTGAAAATATCAAAAAGGACCCGGACGCCTACCAGCAGATCAAACAGAAAGACTTCCTTCTTTTGGAAGAGGCCTTGGCCCAGGTGGAGGCCGCCGCGGTTCACGCCGTGGTCAACTGCGATTGCCGCAGCAGCACCCGGGGATGCAGCCGGATGATCGAATCCTGCATCCGTCTCGATGACGGAGCACGGTACACCATCGAGCGGGGGCTTGGCCGAGCGGTGACCCAAGATGAATGCAAGCAGATCGTCCTGGCCACCGACCGGGAGGGGCTGATGCATATCGGCACGCGGCATTTACAAGGCCATGGGCTTTTCGGTTTCTGCAACTGCTGCACCTGCTGCTGCTTTCCCCTGCGTGCGTCGTCGCTTTTAGACAGTGATCGGGTCTATCCAAGGGTCCATTACCTGGCCCGGCGAAATGACAACGATTGCACCCATTGCAGCCGCTGCACCAAACGGTGCCAGTACGGCGCTTTTTACCATGACGGGACTCGGGTGGAAATCAACGGAAAAACGCGAAAGGCAGTGGCATTTGACCCTTCAAAATGTTACGGATGCGGGATTTGCAGGACGGGTTGTCCCAGCGGCTGCATCGATATGATCCCGGCATCCGCACCTTGAAAAAAGCCTTCTGCCATGA
>JBJKSK010000167.1:0-5766 GCA_046704125.1 Desulfobacterales bacterium
CCGGAGAAGACAAAATGAATCGATTGCTTTTGGGCATCGGCATACTGCTGTGTGTGGCCGGGCTGCTGTGGCCGTGGCTGGGGAAAATTCCACTGGGACGGCTGCCCGGAGATTTCTTGATTTCCAGGCCCGGGTTCAAGCTCTACATCCCCGTAACCACCATGATTGTGGTCAGCCTGGTGCTGACCGTGATCCTGTGGCTGCTGCGCAAATGAGGGCCGCAGTCGGTTCGTGTCCCTCGAGCCTGTGGGGTGAATCCGGTTTTTATCCGTGCATTTCGGTTTACTTCCGTTTTTTTGTTGATTTTTCCGTCCGTTGCTGCGATCTATGATATAAACGGGGATCGACCCCGGGGGAGAAGAAAAGACTCTATCCCACCGGACCCTTTTCCCCCGCCCTGGACGGAAATTTAAATTTGTCATTTTTTTCAACTCGTTAAATACGGTCCCATCCGACTCAAATTTTTTTTTGCTCACCCTTGAAAATTTTTCTTGCAAACCATCTACAAATGGTTAATCTACGTCGCCCAAGCATGGATGCGCGCCCTTTTTGACAGCCTCTCGGGCACTGATCGTCTCAGGAACCAAACCATCGAGTTTCAGAAGACCGGAAAGCGGTCTCCAATTCAACCAACGCCGGAATGAAAGGATTTGAAACGATGCACCAGGCATCCCCCCAGCTTCAGGTGGCCACTACAGATCCGTCCAAGGAACTGTACACTGACCAGGAACAGGAACCTCCAGGTTGTAGCCCCCGTCTGCTCAGGGGCTATGAAGTCCTCCAGCCCGTTTCACCCAACCCGACACCCCGAGTCTTCACGGTCATAACCACCGGAAAGACGACGGCACGCACCTCCCCGAAAACTCGAAACTTCAGACGAAAGCATTACCCCGGCGTTCCGGACAAACTGTGGAACGACTGGAAGTGGCAGATCCGCAATCGAATATACACCGCCGGCCAGCTGGGAAGGATGCTCACGCTGTCCCCGGAGGAAATCGCCGTTTCTCAAGCCGGCACGCAGTTGCCGCTTGGCATCACCCCGTATTTCATGAGCCTGCTGGATGCCGACGATGCCAGCCAGCCGCTTCGCCGCACGGTGGTGCCCACCGCCCACGAGCTTGCCCGGAGCCAGGGCGAGGATGACGACCCCCTGGGCGAGGAAAGTCAAAGCCCCGTGCCGGGTCTGGTCCACCGGTACCCGGATCGGGTGCTGCTGCTCGTGCACGATTTTTGTTCCACCTACTGCCGGTACTGCACCCGTTCCCGGCTGGTCGGACACGCCGCGCTGCTGCCCAACCGGTCCCGCCTGGAGCAGGCCATCGACTACATCCGGGCCACCCCGGCGGTGCGCGATGTGCTGCTGTCCGGAGGCGACCCGCTGACGCTAAGCGATGAGCGGCTGGACTGGATCTTGACCCGGCTTCGCCAGATCCCCCATGTGGAGATCATCCGCATCGGCACCAAGGTGCCGGTGGTGCTGCCCCAGCGCGTGAACCTGCGTCTGGTCAGGATGCTTCGGAAACACCACCCGCTGCTGATGAGTCTTCACTTTACCCACCCGGACGAGTGCACCCCCGAAGCCTACCGGGCATGCGCCATGCTGGCCGACGGAGGCATTCCGCTGGGCTCCCAGACCGTGCTGCTAAAAGGCATCAACGACTCTCCCGACACCATGAAATCGCTGGTCCATCACCTGCTGCGCATGCGGGTGCGGCCCTATTATCTCTACCAGTGCGATCCCATCAGCGGCTCGGCGCATTTCCGCACGCCGGTGGCCACGGGGCTAAACATCATCAAGAGCCTGCGCGGGCACACCACGGGCTACGCCGTGCCCACCTATGTCATCGACGCCCCGGCCGGCGGCGGCAAGATCCCGCTGATGCCGGACTACATCCAGGGCCGCCAGGGAGACGATCTGGTGCTTCGCAGCTACTCGGGCAGCATCCACCGGTACCCGGACCCCGCCGCGGACAGCCCCTGCTGCTGCGGGTAAGCGGCCCATGCGCATCGCCATCGTCCATAACGCGGTAACCGATGAAAGCTCGACGGATGAACGCGATGTGCTCGATCAGGCATCGGCTGTGGCCGGGGCGATAGAACGCCTCGGCCACCAGCCGGCGACCATTCCCTGCACGCTGGATCTGTCCGGGATAAAGCATCGTCTGGAAAAAATCGCACCGGATCTGGTGTTTAACCTGGTGGAGACCCTCGATGCCCGGGGCCGGCTGATCCATCTGTTTCCCGCCCTGCTGGAGGCCATGGGCCTTGCCTTTACCGGCGCGTGCGCCGACGCCGTTTATTTGACTTCCAACAAGATCCGGGCTAAGGAGCGAATGGCGGCCGCCGGCCTGCCCACACCGGCCTGGACCGGCCCCTTCCCCCAGGGACACGGGCCGCTGGAGGCCCCGGTTCAAGGCGGCATCCGATGGATCGTCAAATCCCTTTGGGAACATGCCTCCATCGGATTGGATGCCGACGGCATCCTTCAGGCCGACGCCTCGGAAATGATGCCCATTCTCCGGCAGCGGGCCGCGCAGCTGGGGGGGGCCTGTTTCGCGGAAGCCTTTATCGACGGCCGGGAATTCAACCTGTCCCTGATCGCAGGCGACAGCGGCATCCAGGTGCTTCCCCCGGCGGAAATCGTGTTTGTCGATTTCGACCCGGCCCGGCCGCGCATCGTGGACTACCGGGCCAAATGGGACGTCGAATCCTTTGCGTACCGCCATACGCCGAGGCGCTTCGATTTCGGCCAAGCCGATGCGCCCCTGCTTGCCGCCATGGCCGATATCGCCCGGCGCTGCTGGACTCTCTTCGGGCTAAGCGGCTACGCCCGGGTGGATTTCAGAGTCGATGCCAAGGGCCTGCCCTGGGTGCTTGAAATCAACGCCAATCCCTGCATCTCACCCGATGCCGGGTTTGCCGCCGCCGTGGACCGGGCCGGGATCTCCTTTGACACCGCCGTGGCCAGAATCGTCGCCGATGCCCTGAAACCGGTGTAAAACAGCGCGAACCGGTTGTGGGAGCGCGTGCACAAGCCCGTTGTAGGGGGGCATTGCCGGGGTAAAAAAATTTTATCCAGAACACGCCATCGGTCTGGTGCAGCGGGTTCGCCGCATCGGTGCGATGGTTTTTTTTGACAGGGGTGTACCCATGCTTCGGATCCGTCGCATCCACGACGACGTGCTGCCGGTCAACCGGGAAATCATCCGGCAGGTCCGGGAAATCATTCATTCGCGTTTTCCAGGCGTCGACCCGGAAGAAATCTCCCAGATCGGTGAAAAACTGCGAAACCCTTTCAAGCAGCGGTTTCGCAGCATCCTGTTCGCCGCCTTGAACCGGCAAAACAAGGTGATGGGCTTTGCCCTGGTACTGCACGAGCCGCTCATCGAATTCTGTTACCTGGACTGGATCGCCACGGCCAACGGCAAAACCGGCGGGGGCCTGGGCGGCGCCCTGTATGACCGGGTCCGGCAGGAGGCCGCCGGGCTCAAGACCCGGGGCCTGTTTTTCGAATGCCTTCCCGACGACGCCGAAGCCTGCCCGGACGAGGCCGTGCTCAAAGAAAACCGGGCGCGGCTGCGCTTCTACGAGCGTTACGGGGCCAGGCCGATTATCCACACCGGCTACGAAACCCCGATCAAACCGGGCGACACCTGCATGCCGCACCTGGTCTACGACGCCTTGGAGCAAAAGGAGCCCCTGGATGCGGATTTTGCCCGAAAGGTGGTGCGCGCCGTCCTGGAGCGGAAATACAAGGACTACTGCCCGCCGGAATATGTGGAAGCCGTCGTGGACTCCTTCGTGGAGGATCCGGTGGCGCTTCGCCCCTTTCGCTATATCAAGCCCGAGGCGGTCAGACCCTCGGTCCAGGGCCGCTCCATGGAGCAGATCGCCCTTCTGGTCAACGACCGGCACACGATCCACCACATCCACGAGCGCGGATATGTGGAATCGCCGGTAAGAATCCGCAGCATCATGGCCGAGCTGGAAAAAAGCGGGCTCTTTACCCGGGGGGAGCCGAAATCCTTTGCGGAAAAACACATCCATGCCGTCCACGAAACGGGCTATGTCCATTATCTCAAGCACGCCTCCGCGGAGATGCCCGAGGGAAAATCGCTCTACCCGTATGTATTTCCGATCCGAAACAAGACCCGGCCGCCCAGGGAGCCTTCGGTGCTCTCCGGCTATTACTGCATCGACACGTTCACGCCGATCAACCGGAACGCCTATGCCGCCGCCCGGCGCGGCGTGAACTGCGCCCTGACCGCGGCGCGGGAACTGCTTCAGGGCAGACGCATCGCCTACGCCCTGGTGCGGCCTCCAGGCCACCACGCCGAGCGGGGGGCCTTCGGCGGGTTTTGCTACCTGAACAACAACGCCATCGCCGCCCATTATCTTTCGGCCCACGGCCGGGTGGCCATCCTGGACATCGACTACCACCACGGCAACGGGCAGCAGGACATTTTTTACCGGCGGCCCGACGTGCTCACCGTGTCGATACACGGGCATCCCAGTTTCGCCTACCCGTATTTCAGCGGTTTCGAGGATGAACTGGGGGAGTGGGAAGGGGAAGGCTTCAACATGAACCTGCCTCTGCCCGAACACGTGGACGGGCCGCGCTACCGCAAGGAATTGGCCCGCGC
The DNA here is from genome assembly GCA_046704125.1 of Desulfobacterales bacterium. Lineage (GTDB taxonomy): Bacteria > Desulfobacterota > Desulfobacteria > Desulfobacterales > JBJKSK01 > JBJKSK01. The sequence continues at coordinate 4,644 of JBJKSK010000167.1, forward strand.
GCTTCGCCATATCGAGCATTTCGGTCCCGATTTTCTCGTGGTGGCCCTGGGCCTGGATACGGCCAAGGGGGATCCCACCGGGACCTGGAGCCTGACCGCCAGGGATTTTGAACTCAACGGCCAGATGATCGGGGACATCGGGCTTCCCGTGGTGGTGATCCAGGAGGGCGGCTACCGCACCCGGACCCTGGGGGCAAACGCCCGCCGGTTTTTCAGCGGTTTGGCCCAGGCCTCGCAGAAGGCCGCCGACCTGCTCCGGGTCAAGAAAGACGCGATCCAGGGGGTGACGCTGCGCGAAGACGTGCAGCCCGAAGACCCCGAGCGGATCCGCCGGCTGGTGACCATCACCGGTTTTTTTACGCCGGGAGAAATCGAGGTGGCCGTGGAACTGGCCCTGGAATACCTGGCCAAGGGCGAAGCCAGCGGCTATCATTTCATCATGGCCCAGCACTACGGGCGTCTGGCCGGCTATTCCTGCTACGGCCGCATCCCCTGCACCCAGTCCAGCTTCGACCTGTACTGGATCGCCGTGCACCCCGATTTCCAGGGCCGGGGCCTGGGACGCCGCCTGCTCAAGGAAACCGAACAGCGCATCCGGGCCGCCGGGGGCACCCGGATTTTCGTGGAAACCTCCCAGCGGCTCCAGTATGCCAGCACGCGGGCCTTTTACGAAAACTGCGGCTACCGGCTGGAATCGGTGCTGGAAAACTTCTATGGTCCGGGCGACGGCAAGGCCACTTACGGCAAGGAGCTGTGAGGGAAATGATGAATGATGAATTCTGAATGATGAATCGGGAATGGGGAATGGGGAATGGGCATGCAAAGAGGCGTCCCGGGCTTGACTCGGTGAGATTCCGCTTTATAGTATTGATTTGAATTTGTTCAATAAAGGAGGAAACGGATGCCCATCTACGAGTACCAGTGCAAGCACTGCTGCCACAGCTTCGAGTACCTGGCCCTGTCTGCCGCCGAGCCGGCGCCGCTGTGCCCCCAATGCCATTGCGACGAAGTGGTCAAGCTGATGTCCGCCGGGGCGATCCGCGCCCACGGGATCCCCAGTGGTTCCGGTGGATTCAAGGCCCCGGCCTGCAAACCCGCCGGCGGCGGGTGAAGTATCTGATGC
>JBJKSK010000168.1:0-11292 GCA_046704125.1 Desulfobacterales bacterium
GACCCGGGCCGTAATCAGGATCGCCCCGATGCTTCCCGTGACCGTGGTCGGATGGGCCATGATCCAGTCGGCGGGAAGCGCCATGTAATAGCCGCCGGAGGCGGCCAGATCCATGAAAACGGCCACCACCACAGCCTTGGTGCGGGCCTTGTACGCTGAAATGGCATGATAGAGAATGTCGCTTGCCGTGATGCTGCCGCCTGGCGTGTTGATTTTAAACACCACGGCCCGCACCCTCGGGTCCTTTTCGGCGCGCTTGAGCCGGCTGGTCACCGCTTCGACGGCACTCGGTGCCCGGCGAAACAGCCCCGGACGCCGGGTGTCGGAAAGGATCCCGGAGACCGGAATCACCAGCACCTTGTCCCGGCCATTTCCTTGAAGGACGTATTCCTTGAGCGGTTCCTGCTTGGTTGAAAGCAGATCGACATGAAGCCCGCCGCAGCCGGCGACCACCAGCAGGGCCATCAGCAGGCCGGCCAGCCGCATGGGGTGCCGGAAGGGGCTTCGGACGCTCATGGATGATGCCATCGTTTCATATCCCGGAATAATGTTTCAGGCCGTTGCGGTCGGAACCGGCGCCGGTTCACTGGGCATCGGCTTCGGCCTCCTTTTCCAGGCAGGCTTCAAGGCAGTTTCGACAGGCATGCGAATCGTGATCATTTCTGGAGCAAAAGGCCATGAACCCCTCGATCCAGTCGGGGCCCGTTCGGGGGCACGAGTCGATGAATTCGACAAACTTCACCAGTTTATCAAAAGAGGTCTTGTCCATGGCGTGTTCCATCCGGCACGCGGTGGCCTCGGCCTTTTCCGGATCAATCTGGAGCACCCGCAGGAAAAAATCCTTCAACACCCGGTGGCGCCGGGCCACTTCCCGGGCAATCGCCTGCCCCTCCGGGGTCAGGGTGATATAGCTGTATTTGCGATAGTGAATCAGCCCCTTTTCAGACAAGCTCTTGAGCGCAGAGCTTACCGAGCCGCGCAGCACGCCCAGTCTTTCGGCAATATCCTTGACGCGGGCAACCTTATGGGCGATTTCAAGCGCCAAAATGGCCTCCAGGTAATCTTCCAGACTCTCGGTAAGCGCTTTGGACGGCCGGGTCACGATGCCTCCTGAGATCTTGCCCTACAATTGGAAATCAGCTCATCACCTCGGTGATTTCATCGAGAAATCGGCTGCGTGTGCAGTACTGGCCCTTGCGGAAATCCGCGGAGGTAAGATAAAGGTATTGCTCGGCCCGAGTGATGGACACATACATCAACCGTCTTTCCTCTTCCAGACCGGTGGGCGATTCCAGCGCTTTCCAGTGAGGAAAAAGCTGCTCTTCGCAAGCCACCACGAAAACCGCACTGAATTCGAGCCCCTTGGCCGAATGAATCGTGGAAAGGTTGACCCCGAAGCCGGCTTGCTCGTCGTCTTGCCTGTCTTCCCGCACCAAAGAGGCTTCTTCCAGGTACTGCAGCAGGCTGTCGCTCTGGGATGCCGCGTGGATCAACTGCTCGATATTTTCCTCCCGGGAAGTCAACTCCATGCCGCCGCCCTGGACGTAAGTCCTGAGGTAGGACATGTAATCGACTCTGGTAATCACCTCCCGGATGGCCGCATCGGAGCGCATCGAACCGATATCGTCGAGAAGATCGATCAGCTGTTTGAAAGCGGCGTAAAGTTTGGGAGACAGCAGTTTTTCCCCCAGGGCCTTTCGCACGGCATCCTGCAGACTCATGCCCGCCGTTTTCATGGCGGCGATCTTGGCCAGGGTCCCGGCGCCGATGCCCCGCTTGGGGATATTGACGATTCTCTCGAAGGCCACGTCGTCTTTGGGAAAAACCGCTGCCGTCAGATAACAGTTGATGTCCAGGATTTCCTTGCGTTCGAAAAAGCCCTTGCCCCCCAGCATCCGGTAGGAAATACCCATGGACCGGAAGGCCTGCTCGAAGGCAAGCGACGAAAATTTGGTCCGGTACAAGACAGCCATCTGATCATAGGCGATGCCCAGCCGGGCCAGGGATTCCACTTTTTTCGCCACCCAGCGGGCCTCTTCCCGGTCGTCGTAAAAGGCATACAACTCCACGACGCCGCCGCGCTTGTCCGAAAAACAGCGCTTGTCCATTTTGTGCCGGTTGAAGCCGATCAGCTCGTTTGCCAACTGCACGATTTCGTCGGCCGAACGGTAGTTTTGCTCCAGCCGGAAGACTTCGCCACCGGGGTATTTTTCCCGAAAGGTGAGAAAATGGTCGACATTGCTTCCCCGAAACGAATAGATGGCCTGCCAGTCGTCGCCGACGCAAAAGAGGTTGCCATTTTTCATGAGCAGGCCGGTCAGCTGCTCCTGGAGGTTGTTGGTGTCCTGGTATTCATCCACCAGCAGGTAGTCAAAAAACTGCTGACAGGCGCTGCGCACGTCCTCGTGGTCCCGGAGCAGATTACGGGTCTGAAGCAGGATATCGTCGAAATCCACGACGTTTCTTGTCCTGAGCTCGGCCTGGTAAGCGGCAAACACTTCTTTTAGCCAGGCTCTGGTCACCCGGGCCTGGCTATCGATCCAACTGGCGGGATCCCCGGAATTCTTGGCGTTGGATATCTGGGCCTGAAGCGTGGGGACGAGTTTCTTGTCGAGGTTAAATTTCCCCACCACAATTTCCTTGAGGATTTTTTGCTGCTGATAACCTGCATAGATCTGCAGCGGGGACAGATAGCCGAGCCGGTGGCCATGTTCCTTGAGAATTCTGAAGCATGCGCTGTGAAAGGTGCGCACCCAGGGAAACTCGGTTACCGAAAGCCCGGTGAGCTGCGTCAGGCGGCCTTTCATCTCGTCGGCGGCCTTGTTTGTGAAGGTAATGGCCAGAATCCGCGCCGGATCGTATCCGATAGAGGTCAGAAAGTTGATTTTGGCCGTCAGGGTCCGGGTTTTTCCGGAGCCGGCCCCGGCCACCACCAGGGCGGGGGTGCCGAGGTGCTCCACGGCCCTTTGCTGTTGTTCGGACAGTCGCATCGTATTCCTTTTAGGCATTTGGGTGGCGGGCGCAGCCCGCTTTACCCGTTTTGACGGCAGACGCGGTGAATCGTCTGGGCATGCCAGGCCCCCTTGCCCGAAAAGGTCGCCACTTGTTGCGTCTCCTAATGCTGGGCGATTTCGTTATAGGTCGCCCCCTGGTTTCGCATGGTCACAATGGTTTGGATGACTTGATCCCGGCTGGACAGCGCCGGGGCCGCCTTCATAGCCACCGTTTGACTTGATTGGGGAGCATCCCCGACATCGGGTTCACCGGCTTCAACGGTCTGTATGTCGACATCCTGTTGACCGGACGCCTCCCCTTCAACGAAGGCCTTGAGATAGAGGGCAAGACTTTCCAGGGCATCGGCCTTTCGTTCTTCAGCCACGGCCAGCGACTCCTGGGCGGCCACCAGCCGCACCTGATGGCCGGCGATGTCTTCAAGAAACTCCTTGATGGCGGTAACCACATCGCTTGCCAACTCGCCAACCGGTTCCTGGCGCTCGGGGCGGTCGATGTTGCGCCGGCCATCCTTTCCGTAACGTCGTTCGGGCCCCTTGTACTGAGGATTGGAGTACTGGCGCCGGCTTCTATCGAAACGGCGGTCTTGACGGTCCTTGTTGGCGCGAAGGCTGTGCAAAAAATCGTTCATGGGCTTCTCCTGTCTGAACACACAAATTTGGAAATGGCAGTTTTTCTGGGGATGGCGCGAAGAAGAAGGGCTGCCGGCTCACCGACGATTGTCGCCGATACGGCACCTGGCGAAAACAACACACGCATGCACGGAAAAAAGACCCATTTCGGGTTGGAAATCGGCCGCGCAACAGCCCGTGGCCAAAAAACGGAAAAAAATCAGCTGCACGTAAACGAAAGCATTGTAGAGAAAGATGACGGTTCTGTCAAAAGAAAATTGCATCATCCCTCGGCCCTATGGCGACCGGGGTCGCAGACCGCCAGCAGAAACCGGTCTAAACTCAGTTCGCCGCGGATTCCCAGGCGGGTCAAGGCAAAATCATAGCGAACGGGATCCTCTGGAGCCAGCCGGCGAAACCCTTGGGTGGTTTCCAGCGCGGCCTGGCGATCCGCCTGCTTTCGCGAGGTGAATCCAAACGCCCTGGCGACGCGGTGCATGTGGGTATCCAACGGAATCACCAGTTGTCGCGGGAAAACCCGGGTCCAACCACCGGGATCCACATCGTCGCGGCGAACCATCCACCGAAGAAACAAATTGAGCCGTTTGCAGGCGCTGCCCCGCTCGGCCATGGCCATCAGATGCCCGGGGCAGTGCGGGCAGCTGGCAGACAATCGCCGGGTAAAGCGCTCCAGTGCCGGCATGACAGTCTGATCTCCAGACTCAATCTGATCTGCAAAAAAGTCCTGAAGCGACCCAAAACGCTTGATCATCACGCCCAATCCGATCAGCAGCCCCGATAGCTGGACGCCGGTTGCAAACCGATGCCGAAACCCCTCAAATTGCCGCACAAGCTCCTCCGGGGAGCGCTGACGGATAAACCGCGCCGGAGATCTGCCCATTACATCAAGCACTGCGGAAACGCTTTTTAAGATCTGCTCCACCCGGCCATAGGCCAGGGCTGAGGCCACCATCCCGGCAATTTCCAGGTCGGCGACATCCGGATACCGGTAGAGAAACTCCAGGGGATCGGGATGAACGAAGTGTCTGCGGTTATAAGCGGCATAGAGGTTTTCGAGTTGGTCTTCAAGCGTCATTTTCTTCAAAATGCAGCCATGGCTCCTTTAATCGGGGACTTGCCGGAATGTTTCAATCTCCAGATGATCGCCGTCCTTGGCCATGTTCACCATGCCCCGTCTGGCGGTTTCCAGCACCTCGCAGCCGCGGCGGCGGTATCGGGTCATGACCGACGGATGGGGAAGCCGCCGCCCGGAACCGGCGGAAATCACCACCACATCGGGATCGACCCGTTGCATAAAGGCCGGACTGCTCGAGGTGCGGCTCCCATGATGCGGTGCCAGCAGTACCGTACTTTTGAGCTGAGCGCCTGCGACATGAACCAATTGAGCCTCGGTGCAGCTTTCGATATCTCCTGGAAACAGAAAAGACACCCTGCCAGATGCCATACGAAGCACCAGGGAACGGTTGTTGAGATCCGGCTTTCCGTCCAGGACCGGTGACGCCAAGAAATCCCTGGGCGGATGCAGCACCGCGATCTGAACCCCGGAGCGATACCACAATCGGGGCAAGCGGTCAAAGGCGGGAGCATCAATGGCCCGGGCGGCGATAATCTCCCTTAATCGATCATAGCTTTTCAAGTCGGCGGGATCATGGGTCATCAGCATTTGTCTGACATGGAAATGCTCGGCGATAAACAATAAGCCGTTGAGATGATCGGAATTGGGATGGGAAAGCACCAGCGTCTCCACGGTCCCGATTTTTTCATGCCACAAAAACGGGGCAACCACTTGCTGACCGATGTCAAAAGCGGAATCACCGCCAAAGCCTCCTCCATCGATGAGCATGCACTCGCCCCGGGGCAACCGCACCAAAGCGGCACTTCCCTGGCCCACGTCGATATAGCTGACCCGCAAATCGTTGCGGAAAAACCGCTGCCAGCTCCAGTACCCAGCATCCAGGCAGCCGATCGCCAGAATAACGGCCAGCGCCCAGTTGGCTTTGCGCTGGCGGCGAAACATCATCAGCCAGGCCAGCAGGGCGTAGTAGAGCACAATTTCGATCAGACTCGGGGTCACCGTATAAACGGCGGCATGGGGCCAGCTTCCGAACCACTTTACCAGGTCGATGGCCCAGGCGGCCACATGCCCCAGGAAATGAAATCCGATTTCGGCCAGGTCCGGTGCCACCAGCCCCGTGGCGATACAGCCCAACCCCGCGGGAACGATCCCGAAGCCGACCATCGGCACCAGGATGAGGTTGGCAACCCCCCCCACCCAAGAAACCAGATGGAAATAATGTGCCACCAGGGGCAGCGTGCCGATCAGCGCCCAGAACGAGACCTGGACAAAAACGATCAGCTTGCGGATATTGCGGTTGGATGCCGGCGGGTCTTTTCGGATGCCCAGGAGGATGAAAAACACCGCGGCAAAAGACAATTGAAAGGAAATGGAAAAAAACGCCGGAGGCCACCAGGCAAGCATGAGCATGGCAGCCGCCGCCAAGGTATTGAACGGGTCCTGCTCCCGGTTGGCGCAAATGGCCAGCAAAAAGACCAACGCCATGATCACGGCCCGTTGGGTGGCCACAGACCCGCCGGCCAGCAGCCCGTAGAAGACCACCGGCACAGCGCTTAACAGGGCCGCCGCCCGCCTGGTCCAGGCCGGCCAGAGCAGGGCGGGAAACCAGGACAGCAGCCAGCAGCCCCCTGAAAATGCCGCGGCGGCGACAATGCCCACGTGAAGTCCGGAAATGGCCAGCAAGTGCCCGACCCCGGCCCGGTTAAAGGCGGTCTGCAAACCAGCCGGGATGCCGCTGCGGTCCCCGATGAGCAGCGCCTTGACAAGTTCCCGGGACGGGCCGTCGATGGCCTTGTCGATTAACGCCGCCAGTCTTTGGCGCAGGGCGGCCAGCAAGGCGTGGCCGTGCTCGATCACCGTGACCCGAGAACCCTGGGCGTAAGCGGTGGCATACACCTTTCGATCGGCCAGATAGCGCTGGTAATCAAAGCCGCCGGGATTTCCGAAATTGCGCACCGAACCGATTCGGGTCGGAAAACCGATGCGGGTACCCGGATCCATGGCCTTGCTTGGCCCCAACACGGTCACGCGCAATCTGCCGACGGCTGGCTTCGGATCCGCCAACCCTTGGCCCACGCCATCCACATCCACGTAAAGCACCCGCCGGCCATCGGGGCGCAACTGGCTTTGAGCGATGCGGCCCCTGACGGTCACGGATCCGGTATCCCGGTAATGAATCAGATGATTGGCGGGAAACCGGGGCGATACCCAGGGTTGAATCGAGAGGTAGCCAAGCAGGAAAAAAAGAACCAGGGGCGCTGTCACCGAAACGGTGCTGCGCCAAAACGCAAAAGCCGTCCATGCCAGCACAAAAACCGCGCCGATGCCGGCCACCGCTGCAGCCCCGGGCACCGTGTCACCGGCTACCAGCCCCGCGGCCTGGGCCAGCACCAAAACCATAAACGGCCGGTAGACCGCTTGCTTGCTTTTGGCATCCCCGTCCATATCCATTCTACGCGTTGGAATCGAGCGGGTGGCGGAAAAGCACGAGCCGGTGGAATCAGCTTACCCGGCAGATAATAGCTCCCAGGGCGGAAAACTTCGATTCCAAATTTTCGTACCCACGATCCAGATGATAGACACGATTGACTTCCGTAAGCCCCTCGGCCACCAGACCGGCCAGCACCAAGGAGGCACTGGCCCGCAAATCCGAGGCCATCACCGGAGCCCCGGACAGGTGGCCGACTCCCTTGACCATGGCCGAATTTCCCGACACGGTGATGTCGGCCCCCATCCGGCGCAGCTCCCCCACATGGATAAACCGGTTTTCAAAAATGGTTTCCGAGATGATGCTCAGCCCCCGGGCCACGGACATAAGCACCATGAACTGGGCCTGCATGTCGGTCGGAAACCCGGGATACGGCACGGTGCGCACATCTACCGAGGCAATCCCCTGCCCGCCGCGCACCCGCAGCCTCGAACCCTGGATATCGATTTGGGCCCCGGCGAGTCTGAGTTTATGAATCAGCGCACCCAGATGCTCGGCCTCGCAGCCTGTCAACGTCACGTCGCCGCCTGTCAGGTGGGCGGCCACCATGAAGGTGCCCGCCTCGATTCGATCCGGAATGATGGTGGCGCTCACCGGATGCAGCGCCTCGACACCATCGATGGCGATTACCGAGGTGCCGGCACCGGCAATTTTTCCCCCCATCTGGTTGATCACGTCAGCCAGCGCCACGATTTCGGGCTCTCTGGCCGCGTTTCGCAGCAGGGTGCGGCCTTGAGCCAGGGCGGCGGCCATCATCAGGTTCTCGGTACCGGTCACCGACACCGTGTCGAAATAGATATCTGCCCCCTTGAGCCGATCGACACGCGCTTGCACGTAGCCGTGCTTGATCTCGATGGCCGCGCCCATCTGAGTCAAACCCTTGAGGTGCAAATTGATGGGTCGCGCGCCGATGCCGCAGCCTCCGGGAAGCGACACCCGCGCTTTCCCAAGCCGCGCCATCAGGGGGCCGAGCACCAAAATCGATGCGCGCATCTTGCGCACCAGGTCGTAGGCCGCCTCGTGGTTGGAAAAGCCACTGGCATCGATTGCCACGCTGTGGCCATCGCTTTGGATGACCGCGCCCAGATCGATCAAAAGGTGCTTGATGCTGTCGATGTCCTTGAGATCGGGAACATTGTGAAAGGTATTCACTCCCCGGGTCAACAGGGATGCGGCCAGAATGGGAAGGGCGGCGTTTTTGGCGCCGCTGACGGCCACCTCCCCGCGCAGCGCCGCTCCCCCCTCGACGATAATTTTATCCATGGTGCGTCTATCCTTGGTTCCACCTTATCAAAAAAACCAAAAAACCGAAATCGAATGCACGCAGCCCCTGTACAATTTTCATTGCCTCACTCCTGAAACCCTGCCCCAAAAAACAAGAAACCGCTCCAGAAATTTCACAAATGATTTCCTCCTACAGTCTGACAGACTTTTTTGTACCGTCAGATCCCTGGTTGGTCGAGGGCAAGCCTTCAGCTGCCCACTCCATAACTGTGCAAGCCGGGAAGCAAATTGACACCAAAATAGGTAAAAAGAACCGCCATAAATCCAACGATGGAAAGGTAGGCGATCTTTCGACCTTGCCACCCCCGCATCATCCGCGCATGAAGCAGTGTGGCGTATATAAACCAGGTAATCAGCGACCAGGTTTCCTTGGGGTCCCAGCTCCAGTAGCTCCCCCAGGCCGAATTAGCCCACACCGCGCCGGTAATGATGCCAGCGGAAAGAAACAAAAAACCGAACATCACCAGTTGGTAGATCAACTCGTCGAGCACCCGCGCGGCGGGCAGTCGATCCAGCAATGCCCCGGAACCGGAGCTTTTGTTTTTCACGATGTACATGATGGAAATGGCAAAGGAAGCGGCGAAAGCGGCATAGCCGATAAAGCAGGTCATGACGTGGGCGATGAGCCAATTGCTCTTGAGCGCCGGCACCAGAGGCTGGATCCGGTCGCTTATGTCCGGCGACAATGAGGCATAGGCCATGGCCAGAAACGCCAGCGGGATAACGAAAGCTCCGATGCTCTGCTGCCCGTATTTGTGCTGAACAAACAGGTAAAGCACCCCGATGGTAAATGAAAAAAATACAAGCGATTCGTAGAGGTTGGACATGGGTATATGGCCAAATCCCAGGCGGTAGGATTCCACCCAGCGCAGCATGAGGCCCGCGAGATTACCGATCACCGCCGCCGCCACCACACCGGTGGCGACACGCCAGGCAACCGGTTTTTTAAATACCCATCCGAAGATATAAAGAAAGCCGGCCAGGCCGTAAACAAACGTCACGAGGGAAAGCAGTTGAGAGCTGTTCATAAATCATTCCTCTGTTGGGGCGGGGCTGGAAGTCGCAGCCAGATACGAGGTGAGGACGGCCACGGTGCGGGTCACCCGGTTGCTCATGGCCCCCTGGTTCTTGTTGGCCATGCCCATCACGGTCACCGTTATCCCGTCTTCGGTGTCTGCCACTTCCACGCACAATCTTTGGTGGGAGCAGAAAAAAGTGACCACACACCCCAAGATCAGACCCAAAAACCCGAGATAGACCAATCCTACGCCGGGGTCCCGGTTGACTTGAAGTCCCGTGTAGTATCGCGGCTGATAAGCGATAACGCCAATGATGACGGAGCCGTTTCGCATCTGGTCAAAATCGGCAAACTTCACCGGCAGGAGCACCGATACCGGCGGGTGGTTTTTCGGCGTCAATTCACCGACAAAGGCCGCACCAATATCTTGCCCTTTATACTGGACCTGGGGCTGGTAATTGATGAGGCGAAACACGCCGAGCCCCTCGGGCAGCTCGAGGCTCTGGCCGATCTTGGCCTTTCGGGTGTAGATCAACCCCGAAGCCCGGCTGGTGAACCGCAACGTCACGGTATCAGGCGGCAATGAACCCCAACTGGATTGATAAAAACTGATGCCCCGGTAATGCAGCGGATCGTTGACGATGATATTCTTGGTGAACACCGGCTTGCCGTCCGCGATGACCGTTAACCGGGACCGGTATTCCTTGGGGGTTCCCGTGTCGTAGTAGCTCACGTGAAAATCGTCGCAACGCAAGTCAAATCCCAGGGGCCGCAGCTGCTGGGAGCCAAGCAGCCGGACCGCGGATATCGTTTGGCCGACAGGGATAGCAACTTGGGCCTCGAAGCCGAACATGGCGCCGATCATCCCTCCAAAAAGCAGGCAAATCACCGAAAAATGAACGATGTAGACCCCCAGCCGGGTCCAGCGACCCTTTTCGGCAAACCAGGCAAAACCTTTGGCGGTGCGCTCCATGCGGCTGTAGCTGAACCGTTTGGCCAAGGTGGCCGTGCAGCCGCGCGCTATGGCATCTGCAGGGTAAGCCGAAACGAAGCGCTGACGATCCTTTTGGCGCTGAAATTGCGACAGGTGAAAGACCGGGTTTTTGGTAAACAGGATTCGCCACGTCGCTGACAACCGGTTGATGGAGCAAACCACCACGTTGAGCGTCAGAGCCAGCAAGAGCATCTGGAACCACCAGGAATGGTACATGTCGTAGATGCCCAGAACATAAAAGAGGCGATAAAAAAAATTTCCGTAAGCGCGAAAATAGGTTACCGGGTCCGCGTTCTGCGGAATGAAAGTGCCGATAATCGATGTGGCCGCAAGCGCCAGCAGCACCCCCACCGTGAGCCGTATCGAGCAAAAAAAACGCCACACGACTCGGGTCCAGCCGTTTCGGGTATCCTCGGATACCGGTTCAGTTTTCATCCACGTTCCTTTCATATCTCACGCTGCCCGACGGCACCGGGCAGAACCGAAATTTTTTTTATTAGCAACTGTTTTCAATAAAGGCAAGCAGCATGATGCCTCGTTTTGAAAGCCGGGGCCCCACCCTGGCGGTGAGGCTTTAGGTGGCGGGAAAAAATTTCGGGGAACTAAGGAAAAGAAAAGCGTTTGCACCGGCTGAGTAAGCGGCGGGCATTTTCTTTTGAGGGGATCCGTATATTTCTAGACTAAATGGGACCGGGGCGGCGTGGACCAAAACCCCATTTCAGGCATTTGTGTTGCGGGCATATCCCCGTTTGAGGGAGAGTCGACACGTAGCAGTACTCACCCTCTTTC
>JBJKSK010000169.1:0-3084 GCA_046704125.1 Desulfobacterales bacterium
GGCCGAGCCTGCCCAGTACCGGGTGGAAAGCCCGGTGCCGCACCCGATATCGACAACGAGCGCCGCACGGGAAGTTTGCGCCATCTGCATCAAGATTTCTTTTAAAACCGCCGGGGGGCCGGGTCTGTAAGTATTGTAATCGGAGGCAAAACCGCTGAAACGAGTCAAGTTTCCCTGCATGACACCCTCCATGCCGGTTGGCAATCCCTCGGGCTCGACATGGCCAAAACCACAGATATGTCAGTGGTATTTTCGTCAGGCCTGGTGATGTTGTTTACGGGCCCGTATCAGGAAAACCGGAGTCGTCGCATGGTGAATGACCTTTTCCGCCACACTGCCTAGCAGCCAATTTCCGATGGCCCCATGCCCGTGGGTAGACATCAGGATCAGGTCGTTTTCGTAGCGTGCACAATGGTCCAGTATCGCCTTTGCCGCGTCTGGTTCAAAGCGGGTGTGGCTGTCTACATCGATACCTTTGTCCTTGAGCTGTTGCGCGATGCGGTGGACATAGTCTTCCGCCTCCCTGGTCGCAGCCACCTGAGCCCCGGTGGGATCCATCCCGGGGAAAACGTGAGCATAATAAGCCCGTAAGATGCTCACGTGGGCATCGAAGGCTTTGGCCATCGTCTCGACGTCAGGCAAAATTGCCTCACCTACCTGGGAGCCAACCAGAGGTACAAGCATCTTTTGGTATTTTTTCATGGCTGTTTTCCTCCCTCACCCGATAGTCCAGTCCCAGCAAGATCCAGCCTTTCCATCTGTCCCGAGTGCAGGTTGCACAAGAGCTGGCAGATCGCGTCGAAAAACCAAGGGCGTTTATGGCATGGGCGTTATCGGGAAGAAAGAAGCTTGCTTTTAATAAGAATTATAAGCCAAAATTGGAACAAATTGTCAAGAAGCAATCGACACCACATGTGGCGGAAGGTGTCCACGAAAATAAGACATTTTGAAAACAGGAAAGGGCAAAGCGTTTGGCCCTTTGTGATGCTTATGCACAACCGGATGGTGGATGGGCGTCAACAAGACATACAACGCCCGTCCGGATGGTAGATTGGGCCGCGGTGCAGGTAGTTTTCCGTGTGAATGGTGACCTGGTCGGTGTCCAGCAAAACGACTCCGTAAGCAGGTGGTTCGTGGGTAAAAAGATCCTCGGCCGCTTTCAAATCTAGCAGCGACTGGTGGGCCGTGGCCGGCAGAGTGGAAAACGGCAGTCCGCGCCAACTGCCAAAAATGGTGCGGTGAATATGGCCGAAGAAGAGATGGCGGACATTGTTTCGTCCTTGCAGGATTTCGCCAAAGGTCTGCGCGTCAGAAGGCTCCAGGTTGATGGCATCTAGGGCCGGCGCACCGATTCCGAAAGGGGGGTGGTGCATGAACAGGTAAACGGGAAGGTTCCCGGCTTCGTCCAGGCGGTCTCGCAGCCATTGTATTCTTTCACTGCCGAAATAGCCGGCGGCACGAGGTCCTGGCTCATCGCCCCGCATCACCGTGTCGAGCAGTATCAGACGCCCGGCACTGACATCCTGCACCCATTGCACGAACCCCGCCGCATCGCGCAGGACCTCCGGAAAGGCAGCACAGAAACGTTCCCGGTGATCGTGGTTGCCGATGAGCGGCAACACCGGAATCGACAGCGGCTTCAGCAGTTCGCGCAACAGCGCATAGGCCTCGGTATGACCGCGATGTGCAAGGTCGCCGGTGATGATGCAGGCTTCAGCATCGGCATGCCGGGCTTGGATGTGTTCTACGGCGGCGGTGAGCCTTGCCGCCGTGTCCAGACCATAGAGCAACCGCCCCGGCGGCACCAGATGGGGGTCGGTCAGATGAATGAGTTTTACCATTCAGTCGTCTTCCAGCACCCTGGCGTGCTCCACATCCCAACAGGCGTAGACGCGGCGGCCGATGCCCAGTTCGGCGGCGCTTTCGGTGGCGATATCAACCAACACCTGTTCGCCCCCATCGCAGACGACGGTCAGGCGCGTGGTGGCCCCGAAGAATACACACTCGCGCACGGTCCCGGCCAGAGAGCCTTCGGGCGGATCCGAACCGTTGAGAAGACTCAGGCGCACATGCTCGGGGCGCACATAGACGCTGACTTTGGTATTGGCGGCAAAATCCAGGTCGCGGCCGGCATGAACGTTCATTCCATTGACGGCGATAAGCCCCGTGGCGGCATCGACGACCCGCCCGGAAAGCACGCTGGAAACACCGATAAACTGCGCCACAAAGGGATGCTTCGGCTCTTGGTAGATCTCGGCGGGCTTGCCGACTTGCACCAGGTTTCCGCCATACATTACCGCCACACGATCGGCGATCGACAGGGCCTCTTCCTGATCGTGGGTGACAAACAGGGTCGTGATGCCGGTTTCGCGCTGGATGCGACGCATCTCCGTGCGCAGCTGCACACGCACCTTGGCATCGAGTGCCGAAAGCGGCTCATCGAGCAGCAGCAGATTCGGCCGGATGGCCAGAGCCCTGGCCAGGGCCACCCGCTGCTGCTGACCACCCGACAATTGATGAGGGTATTTTTCGGCGTGATCAGCCAGTCCTACCAGTTCCAGCATTTCGTCTACCCGCTGCCGTTGCTCCGCAGTGCCCAGTTTGCGCACGCGCAGACCGAAACGCACGTTGTCGGCGGCGTTCATGTTCGGAAACAGGCTGTAGGCCTGAAAAACCATGCCCATGTTGCGCTGATTGGCCGACAAAATGGTGATGTCCCGCTGATCCAGTCGCACGGATCCTTTGTCAGCCCGCTCGAATCCGGCGAGGATACGCAAAAGCGTGGTCTTGCCGCACCCCGAAGGCCCCAGCAGGGCCAGAAACTCTCCGGCGTCCAGCTCCAAAGATATGTCGTTGAGCACCGTGCGCCTGTCGTATTGCTTGGCCACGTTTTCAATCGAAAGATATGCCATTAACGGGCTCCCCCCAGCTGGGCCTGACCTCGGCCCGTAATCAGTACGCCGAGCATGGCCAGCCAGGTGATCAAGAAGCTCAGCAAGGTGAGTGCGGCCGCCTGGGTGGCCGAGGTCTGACCGATATAACTGATATACACCGCGAAGGTGTTAAACAGCAGCACGTTGGCAA
>JBJKSK010000170.1:0-3979 GCA_046704125.1 Desulfobacterales bacterium
TCGAAGAAAACCGATTCCGGGTCGAGGCCGGCTCAAACCAGGAAATAAATGGCTGCAAACCCCGTCAGGGTCATGGTCAGCGTGTAGGGCAGAGCCAAGATCACCATCCGGCCGTAGCTCAAACGAATCACCGGCGCCAGGGCCGAGGTCAGCAGAAAAAGAAAGGCCGCCTGGCCGTTTGGCGTGGCGACACTGGGGATGTTGGTGCCGGTGTTGATCGCCACGGCCAGTTTGTCGAACTGGGTCATGATGGCCATCGCCTGGCCGGCCGCCTCTCGCGGCAGGGAGGCTAACGCGTCGAGGCGGGCGGTACGGGTTGAGGTCAACTGGTCCATCAGTTGCGCGCCGGTCATGCCGATTCCATGGATATGGCCCAGGATCTGGGTGAAATGCATCTTGGTCTCCGAGATGTAAACGGTGGCGACAAAGACATTGTCGGAGATCATCGACAGCAATCCGTTGGCGACGTAATAGGCCGCCAGTTGGGTGTTGCCCTTGAGCCTGAGGACATACTGGATCAGCGGAGAAAACAGATGCTGGTCATGGATGACGGCAACGACGGCAAAAAAGACCACCAGCAGGGCGGTAAAGGGCAGCGCTTCCTGGAAGGCCTGCCCCAGTTGGTGCTCTTCGACGATGCCGTTTAAGGCGGTCAAGACAACGATGATGGACAGACCGATAACGCCGACAGCCGCCAGGTGAAAGGCCAGTGCCAGGATCAGCCAGATGCCTGTCAAACATTGAACGATCAGCTTGACTTTTCCCTGGCGGCCCCGTTTGGATTCCATCTCGATTTCGGTTTCAAGCAGATGGGAACGGATGTTTCCGGGCATTTTGGCGCCATAGCCGAACCATCTCATTTTCTCGACGCCCACGCAGGTCATCAGACCAACGACCAAAACCGGAATCGAAACCGGGGCCATGTTGAAAAAGAAAGAGATGAAGTGCCAGCCCATCTCGCTTCCGATAAGCAGGTTCTGGGGTTCCCCGACCAGGGTGCAGACCCCTCCCAGGGCGGTGCCCACCGCGCCGTGCATCATCAGGCTTCTCAGAAAGGCACGGAACGTCGCCAGTTCCTGGCGCTGGATGTCCTTGACGGTGTTGTCGCAGGTCAGGTCATGGGTGGATTGCATGTCCATGCCCGAGGCGAAGCGGTGGTAGATGTTGTAGAAGCCATAGGCTACGGCTATGATCACGGCAGTGACTGTCAGGGCATCCAGAAACGCCGATAAAAAGGCTCCCAGAAAGCAAAACAGCAAAGAAAGCAGGATTTTGGAGCGGACCCGGACCAGCAGGCGGGTGAAGGTAAACTGGAGAAAGTCCTTCATGAAAAAGATACCGGCCACCATAAAGATCAGCAGCAGAATGACCTGAAAATTTTTGGCGGCCTCCATATAGACCGTCTCAGGGTTTGTCATGCCGATGACCACGGCCTCGAAGGCCAAAAGACCGCCGGCGGGCAGCGGGTAGCATTTCAAAGCCATGGCCAGGGTGAAAATGAATTCAGCGATGAGCATCCAGCCGGCGATAAACGGGCCTGCCGTGTAAAGAATAACGGGATTGGCCACCAGGCAGGAGATTATGGCCAGCTTGTACCAGCGGGGGGCATTTCCCAGGAAGTTGCGTGCAAAGGCACTGGAGATGGTCATGGTCATGAAGGTTTCATCCCTTGAACGACATGGAATTTCGGGTCGACTCACTATGGTTTTAGGCGCACCCCGCATGAGGGGCAATGGGTGGGGTCGATGAGGACTCCCAGGTGATACTTGTCCTGGCCCGTGAAAATTTGCCGGCAGGACGGGCATCGGTATTGCCGAAATCCGATGGCCGCAATGATAAAACCCGCCAGAAGCAGGGCTATTGCCACCAGACCCCACCCCTGGATGCCCACAGAGGCGGGATTGCCGGCGGTGATCAGCGCCACAGCCATCCCCAGGGCAAACAGGACCACGGAACATCCGAAATTGAAAAACATGCGCTTTCTGCGGCGCTGGAAATCGGCGATGAACGATTCAACCGGATCCGGCATGTTCGCTTCCCTTGGCGTCGATTGGCTTTTTGTCCGGGCGGTTTTTCACGAAGCGCCCGAAATTGGCAAGCGTTTGGGCGGCAATTGGCGTCTGATCAACCGTGCTCAGGAGTCTATCCACATCGACTCCTGCAGATGCCAGTTTTCTTTCATCTTCTTTTATGTAGGCGCTCATAATCCCGGCGTTGAATTCCGGGTGAAACTGGACCCCCCAGGCACAGCCCCCGATGCGAAAGCCATGATGGGCTTCATAGCTGTTAAACGCCAGACAAACGGCCTGCGGCGGCAGACGCAGCACGGTTTGGGAATGCGAGACCTGAGCCCTGAAGGTGGAGGGCAGTCCCTGAAACAGGACATCGTGACCGGCATCGGGAAGCAGATGAATGGAAGTGGTGCCGATCTCTTCTCCCCGCGGATGAAACCCCACCTCTCCGCCGGCGGCCCGCGCCAGCAGTTGATGGCCGAAGCAGATCCCAAGGATGGGGACTTTTGCGGCCAGCAGCGACGGGATCCATTTCTCGATCCGGACACGCCAGGAAAGATCGTCGGTGACCATCGAATGGGATCCCGTAATCACGATTCCGGCACACGCTTCAGCGGCAGGCAGCGAGGCGCCGTGTTCAACGTCCAGAACACGAACATCCACGCCCGCGTCCCCCAGTGCTTGCGCGGTCCATTTATCGAAATCCCCATGGAATTTCGAAATGGTTGGGTAAGTGGTGCCGGCCTTGAGAATAAATAGTGGTTTCAAATTCACCCACACCCCCTTCTCACAAGACTGCCAATTGAGTCCCGGCTTTCGGGTTCAGGCGTTTTCGGAACCTTCTGGGTCGCGGTGCCAATCACGAAAGCGCGTGAGCGGCGGCAAGCGCCAGTTCGATGAGCCGGTTGGGGAAAACGCCCGCGACCACGATGGTCACGGTCATGGCTATCGATAGCACCTGGACCGGCAGGGTTTCATGCGGGAGCGAAACCCCCTCGGCAGGCTCGGTGAGATAAGCCGCTTTGAGCACCTGGAGGTAATAATACAGCGAGATGACCACGTTGATCATGGCGATGAGCACCAGGGTGAACAGGCCCTTTTTCATGGCGGCGAGAAAAAGCATCAGCTTTCCGGTAAATCCGATGGTGGGCGGCACGCCGCAAAGCCCGAAAAGGGCTAGCATGAGGGCCATGGACAGCATCGGGGCGCGCTTGTGCAGCCCGGCCAGATCGGACAGCTGCGGGTTTCCGCCGTTGGCGGACACGGTGACCACGGCCAGAAAACAGGTAAATTTCATCACCAGCACGGCCATGGCGTAGAAGATGGCCCCGGCGTATCCGGCGTCGCTGAGACACAGGATTCCCACCATCAGGTAGCCGCCGTGGGCGATACTCGAGTAGGCAAACATCCGCTTGAGGTCCTTTTGGGCGATGGCGGCCAGATTGCCCACGGTCATGGAAACGATGGCCAGCGTGGCCAGCGCTCCGGCAAGGAAGCTGCTGGTGCCGGCCATGGTGCTGACGCGAATGAGCATGGCCACGGCCACGACCTTGGAGACCGTGGCGATATAGGCGGCCAGCGGGTTTGGCGCGGCCTCATAGACATCGGGAGCCCAGATGTGAAAGGGGAAAACGGCCAGCTTGAAGAAAAAGCCGCAGAGCACCAAAAACAGCCCGATGCTGAGCTGGGCGCCGGCGGCCGTTTTTTGCAGGGACGCCAGGATCTCCGGGATGGAAGCGGTGTTTGCGGCCCCGTAGACCAGCGCCAGGCCAAAGAGCATCAGCGCCGAGGCCGATGCGCCCACGAGAAAATACTTGATGGCGGCGTTGGTCCCCGATGGGGGGGCTTTCCGAAAGGATACGAGAATATATAGCGAATAGGAGGAAACTTCCAGGGCGACATAAAGGGGCACGATGTTTACGCTGGAAACCAGCAGCATCATGGCCAGCGTGCACACGGAAAGCAGC
>JBJKSK010000171.1:0-6194 GCA_046704125.1 Desulfobacterales bacterium
GATGATATCGTCGGTACGTGACATGACGTAGATGTAACCGTCCTCATCGATGAAACCGGCGTCGGCGGTCTTGTAATAGCCCGGAAATTCCTCCAGGTACGAGGCAAGAAAGCCTTTGTCGTTGTTCCACAACGTCGGCAACGCGCCTGGAGGAAGCGGCAGCTTGACGACCAGGGCGCCGATATCGCCTGCCTTGACTTTTTTGCTGGCCGGATCCACGACCTGAACGTCCCAGCCCGGAACCGCTTTGGTGGGAGACCCGTACTTGACCGGATAGTGGTGCAGGCCCATGCAGTTGGCCGCGATGGCCCACCCGGTTTCCGTCTGCCACCAGTGATCGATGACCGGTACCTTGAGATGGTTTTCCGACCATTGGATCGTATCCGGATCAAGGCGTTCACCGGCCATAAACAGGATTTTAAAGCACGACAAATCGTATTTTTGAATCAAGTCGCCTTTGGGATCTTCGCGTTTGATGGCCCGGTAGGCTGTAGGCGCGGTAAACATGCACTTGACCTTGTGCTGGGAGATGATTCGCCAGAATACGCCGGCATCGGGGGTGCCAACGGGCTTTCCCTCGAAGAGAACCGAGGCGCAGCCTTTGAGCAGCGGCGCATAAACGATATACGAGTGCCCGACCACCCAGCCGACATCAGAAGCCGCCCACCAGACGTCGTCTTCGTCGATGTCGTAAACGGCCTTCATGGTCCATTTGAGTGCCACCATGTGTCCGCCGTTGTCCCTCACCACCCCTTTGGGCTGACCTGTGGTGCCCGATGTGTAAAGAATATAAAGCGGATCGGTGGCGGCCACCGGCACACAGTCCACCGGCTTGGCCCTGGCCATTTCGTCCTCCCAGTCCAGGTCTCGGCCGGGGGTCAGATCCGCTTTGGCCATGGGGCGCTGAAAAATGATGCAGTGCTCGGGTTTGCTTTCAGATAGTTCGATGGCGCCATCGAGAAGCGGTTTGTAGGAAATGATTTTTTTGACCTCGATGCCGCAAGACGCCGTCACGATGATCTTGGGTTTGGCATCGTTGATCCGGGTGGCCAGCTCCTTGGCGGCAAAGCCGCCAAAGACGACCGAATGCACCGCGCCGATGCGGGCGCAGGCCAGCATCGCGATGGCCGCCTCGGGAATCATCGGCATGTAGATGATGACCCGGTCTCCCTTGCTCACGCCCTGAGAGCTCAACACCCCGGCAAATTTAGCCACTTCGTCGCGAAGTTGGGCGTAGGTGTATTTCACGACGGTGTCGGTCACCGGGCTGTCATAGATGATGGCCACCTTGCCGCCCCGGCCGTTTTTCACATGCAGATCCAGCGCATTGTAGCAGGTGTTGGTCACCCCGCCATGAAACCACCGGTAAAAGGGCTTGTTGGAATCATCAAGGACCTTGTCCCATTTCTTGTACCAATGACATGCGTCGGCCTGTTTTCCCCAAAAGGCATTGGGATCCTGCAGGGACTGACGATATGCCTCATCATAGCGGGTGGTCATACGTGGCGATCCTTTCTCTTGATGAGCTGCCCTTCGAGAAGCCAGGTGGAGCCCGTGAGTGCGAGCTTAAATGGGGTGGAAGCCGGGGCTGTAATAGCCACCGGCTTCACGGTCTCTTTTAGTTGGAATTGCCACCAACCCATGGGCCGCCGACAGGCAGTTTGACGCCGACGTCGGCAAAAATCGTTACAGCCATCAGGTACCAGGCGAGCAGGGCGCAAACAATCAGGATCCAGGCCGCCAATGTGCCGATGCCTGTCATCCCGCCCAGCTCTTTGCAGTCCAGGCCGATAAAGCCGAGGAGGAGCGTGAGAAACAGCAGGATGAGAACGGTGTGGTGCTTGAGGCTGGCCAAAAACAAAATGGCGGTGAAAAAGGTCCACATGAGCAGGTAAATACCCAGACCGTGGCCGGTTAACTTCAATACACCAAAGCTTTTGACGAGTTCCGCGTTTGTGCCGAAGATAACAAACAGACAAAGCGAAATCCAGAACGCTCCGTAGCCGGTAAAGGCGCAAAATCCGAAATTGTTTCCTGTTTTAAACTCCAATAAACCCGCAATCAATTGGGCGGTACCACCAAAAAGCAAACCGATCCACAATACGGGAGCGAGACTGACCCAGCCCAGATTCGCAAACTGCAAAATCAGTGTCGTCATTCCGAAGCCGCCAAGACCTACCACTGCAGGGTTGCCTAATTTTGTTTCCGCCATCTTCTTCACCCTCCCTTGAATGATTTTTGGTAATACTGCATTAAGCCGCCTGAAAAGAAATACGCCAATCCTTCAATTCCTCAACAAAAACGACGCTCGACGAAGAAAGGAAGCCGTATTTCGTTTGCGGCGGACGAATCCACTGTCTTTCCCCTTTCTTCTCAGTTTCGGTTCTTTTTTTCACCTCCCTTGCTGTCTATTTATGGCACACCGCTTCTTTAAACAATCCTTGCCCCGGGAAACGGCTTCATCGCCGATACGGGGATAACGCCTAAATGATTAAGGATTCGCACGCGTACGGCACCTTGTTTCGATGATGCGATTTCCCGCTGCTGAAACCCGTGCGGACTGTTTCGAGAATATTGAATTTGGGGTTGGCGGGCCGACAACTGCTTTGGTTGAGGATAACTCCTGTATACATATGACCGCCTCGTGAAAGTAGTTGGGACGTGCGGATCGACGAATTCGACCCTAATGCTTTTCTGCCCGGAAAGGGTTGTGCATGGCGCCAAACCGGTTCCAGGGAATCGTCAAGGGAGTAAAGCAATAGATATGCCAGATGAATCAAGTTTTTCTGGAAGCTTGATTTTGTTAAAAGAATACAGTTCTTGCGTTATTTTTGAAAAATTGAAGAAAATTCAAACATGGGACAATTTTGACCCGAATCCTTCGCTTAAACATATAACTTACTGAAATTTAAATAAAATTTGAGTAGTGTCAAAAATGTCCCGATAAGAGCTACAATAGTCCGTAGCGCTGCATCTTACGAAAGAGGGTGCGCCGGTTGATGCCGAGAATCTGCGCCACTTTGGCTTTTTGCCATCGGTTGTCCCTGAGAATTTTTTCGATGTATTGCCCTTCGAATTGTCCCACCACATCGGACAGGTTGGCATCGCGGGCCGGAGGCGCCGACTCGAGGGCGATCTCGGCGCGCTTGCCGGAGGCGATGTCGGCGAAATCGACGGCCTTCAGCGTGATGTAGCGATGTACGGCATTTTGCAGCTCCCGGACGTTTCCCGGCCAGTCGTAGAGTTGCATGGCGGCCATGACACTTTCGGGAATGGTGGGAATGATTCCGTTGTCGCTGAAGCCTTCAAGAAAATGATGAATCAACAACGGCAAGTCCTCCTTGCCCTCTCGCAACGACGGCAGGTGGATGGGGATGATGTGGATCCGATAGTAGAAGTCTTCCCGGACAAAACCCTGTTCCACGCGCGCCTTGAAATTGCGGTTGGTCGCCGAGATAAATCGAACATTGGGTCGTTTGATTTCCCGGCTGCCAATGGGGGTAAAACCGCCGCCGTCGATGACGCGCAGCAGCTTGACCTGCATGATCAGATCCAGTTCTCCCACCTCGTCGAGAAACAGCGTGCCCTCATCGGCGGCATCCAGGTAACCCGCCTTATTGGTGTTGGCGCCGGTAAAGGCCCCTTTGGTATAGCCGAAAAATTCGCTCTCCATCAGATTTTCAGGAATCGCACCGCAGTGCACCGTGACGAATCGATGCTTGCTGCGCCGGCTCAGCTGGTGGATGGTCTGGGCCACCAGTTCTTTTCCCGTTCCCGACTCTCCGTATATAATCACGTTGGCATTGGATTGTGCCGCCTTGATGATCATTTCGTATATGTCTTGCATGGCCGGGCTTCGGCCGATGATCCTGCCGAAGCGGTTGGAGCCCTTGAGGGTGTCTCGCAGCCGGATGTTTTCTTCCCGCAAGTGGGTTTCACTGATCCGCAAGGCCTCCTCGGTTTCTTTCCGCTCGGTGATATCCAAAATGGTCGTTTGTTTTTTCGCCACACTGCCGTCGGCGTCCAGGATGGGGGTATCAATCGCATAGTACCAGCGCCCGTCTTTGGGGTGGTGCAGCTCCTGGCGAATCGTTTCTCCGGCAAATACCTGCTCGTTGACACACCAGGGGCAAGGACTGTCAAAGCCATGGATACCCTGGTAGCAGATGCTTCCGGTGACATCCCGGCCGACATGCTCGATCAGTTTCCGGTTCATGAATTCCAGCCGAAAGTCCCGGGTGCAGGTATAGATGAAGCCGTCAAAGACTTCCACGATGGCACTGAGCCTGGCCTGGCTTTCCCGCAGGGCCTCTTCGGCCTGGAGCCGCTCGGTCATCTCCTGCTTCAAGCGCTGATTGGTGATCTTTAAAGCGTCGGTACGTTCCTGAAGATCGCTGGTGCGAAGTGCGATCTGGTTTTTCAGATGCTCCCGCTGCCGGCGATTTTCCACCAGCAGGTGTGCCCGCTCCAGCGCTTTTCGAATCGCGTTTTCCAGGACTGCCATATCCGGGATGGGCTTGGTGATAAAATCCCAGGCGCCCAAACGGATGGCCTTGATGGCGTCTTTGAGCTCACCGGTGCCAGACACAACGATGACCGGGGTCTCCGGGGTCTCCTTGCAGATGGTGGCCAGCACTTCGAGCCCGTCGACCTGCGGCATCCGCAGATCCACCAGCACAAGATCCGGGCATTGCCGGTGATAGGCATCTAAGCCGCTGCGCCCGTCAATGGCTTGCAGCACATCAAAACCGCTGTCTTCCAGGTAGGCGACGATGCTTTCGCGCACCACCGGTTCATCTTCGATGGTTAAAATGACAGACCCCGTATCACTCATGGCTCCTCCAAAAAGGATGGTTTATTGGACCAGGGGCAGTTCGATAATAAAGGTGGTCCCTTGGTTTGGACTCGACTCCACGGCCATGGTACCCCGGTGGTGGTTGGTGATGATAAAATATGAGACCGACAGTCCCAGACCCGTGCCGACGCCGACATCCTTGGTGGTGAAAAAGGGCTCGAAAATTCGTTTTCGGGTGCTCTCGTCCATTCCAGGGCCGTTGTCTTGTATTTCCACGTGAAGGGTATCCCAACCCTTGCGAAGCCGCAGGGTGATGGCCGGAGCATCGGAGCCATCCATGGCCTGAGCGGCGTTTTTGAGCACGTTGAACACCACCTGCTCGATTTCAGTGGCCGCGCAGAGCACCGGCGGAAGGTCGGGTTCAAAATCCCGAAGGATTTCGATACGGCCAAAGTGGTATCTCTTTTTCAGATCATAGTCGTGTGAGGCCAGAGTCACGGTTTTTTCCAACAGATCGCCCATATGGGTCAGCGTCATGCGGGACTCGCTCCGACGGCTGAAATTGAGCATATTGGCTACCGTCTGGGAAGCCCTCTGCCCGGATTCCCGGATGCCCTCGATGAACTTGTCCAGTCCGCGCCGCGAAAAGTAGCTCCGGATGGTCTCCAGATCGGTGCCGCATTCCCTGGCGATCTGATGATTTTTTCTCAATTCCAGGGAAATCCGCCGCTGGATGTTCTGAGCACTCTGCAGGATACCGCCCAGGGGATTGTTGATCTCATGGGCCATCACCGCGGCCAGCCCGCCTAAGGACATCATTTTTTCACTCTGGACCATCAGGTCCTCCATCCGGACCCGGGCGGTGACATCGTCGACTCGGATTACAGCCCCTTCCACCCCCTCGAGAATCAGCGGATAAACCACGATGTCGTCATAATGAGGACCGGTTTCGTGGCGCAGGACTTTTTCGATCTTTTTTACCGATGCATCGGCGATGGCCTGCTCGACCGCCTGCATCTGGTCATGGATCTGGGGATATACGGCATCGAGCCGATGGCCGATGGCCTTGTGCTGCGACAGGCCGGTGACTTTTTCTGCTTCCCGATTCCATTGGATGACCTGCATGTGGCGGTTTACACCCACTAACACGGAGGGCATGGAGTCGATGACGTTTTTCAAATACAGCCGCATCCGGGTCATTTCGTGCTGCGCCCGGCGGGCTTCCGTGACATCGTTTCCGATGCACAGGTTTTCCATGATGATTCCATGGGTATCGCAAATGGCTCGGTTGGTCCACGAAATCCATGCGCGCTGGCCATTGCTTCGAACCGTTTCGATTTCAGAGGTGCTGTATTGATCGGCAAACCGGCCGATGTGACGAACCATTCGGGTCATATCC
>JBJKSK010000172.1:0-8012 GCA_046704125.1 Desulfobacterales bacterium
ATCATGGTCGTCGGCTTGATGCCCAGCAGCTTCGCGGCGCCACCGTCTCCATAAATTTTCCACTTGCACCGGCTCAGCGCGTTGACCATATTTTGCCGCTCTATGTGCTTCAACTCATTTAAAGAAAAAATCTTATGGCCGGCGTCCATATCCTCGGCGGTGCGGTCCATTGAATCGGCATCTGGCAGGGAGGGCTCTTTTATGGAGTTGAAATTCAAGGGTTTGGACCTGGCCAGAATGATCGCCCGCTCAATAGCGTTTTCGAGTTCTCGGACATTTCCCGGCCATTCATAGGATTGAAGATCCTGCACATTGGCTTTGGTCAGCTGTGGCGTCGGAACATTGAGCCGTTTGGACAATTTTTTGACGAAATGCACGGCCAGCAGCGGGATGTCTTCCTTGCGCTCACGAAGCGGGGCAATATGGACGGGAAACACATTGAGCCGGTAAAACAAATCGTCCCGAAACCGATTGGCGTGGACTTCGTTCATCAGGTTTCTATTGGTTGCCGCGATAATGCGGACGTCCACCTTCCTGGTTTTATCCTCCCCGATGCGCTCATATTCGCCTTCCTGAAGAATTCTCAGCAATTTGCTTTGCAAATCGATAGGAATTTCACCCACTTCATCCAAAAAAACGGTTCCGCCGTCGGCGGTTTCAAAGCGCCCGATTCGATCTTTTATCGCACCGGTGAATGCGCCTTTTACATGGCCGAAAAATTCACTTTCGTAAAGATCTTTGGGGATGGTGGCACAGTTTACCTTGATCATTGGCCTTGATTTTCTCTGGCTGTGCCGGTGGATTTCTCGGGCAACCAGCTCCTTTCCGGTCCCGGACTCACCATGTATCAAGACATTGGCATTGGTTGGGGCCACCAGTTCGATCTGGGAGACTACGGTTTTTATGGGATGGCTTTCACCGATGATGGTCCCGTAAGTCTGCGATTCGGCCAACTCCTGCTTCAAAATGAAATTTTCGGCCTGTATCCGGTCTTTGAGCAGCCGGATTTCTCTGGTTCGTTCCCTTACCGTTTGCTCAAGGTTGTCTCTCGAGTTGATAATTTCCTGTTCCGCCTGTTTACGTTTAGAAATATCCTCGACAATTCCAATGATTTTTTTTTCCTCCAGTGTTTTCCCCGGCACCAGGGTCAAGGCCTGTCTACCCCAAAAAATGGCACCATTCTTGGGCCGGAACCGTTTTTCCGTGCTGTAGTGGTCGATCTCGCCACCGGCTAATTTGGCAAACCACACCGAGTCGGTATCGACATCCTCCATATGAGCCATTTCCAGAAAATTCATGTTTGTAAGTTCATTTTCATTTTGCTCCATCATGCGGCAAAGCGACCGATTGGCCAAAATGATTTTTCCGTATAAATCAATCATGGCTAACCCAAAAGGCGCATATTCAAAAATTTTTCTAAATCTCATCTCGCTGATCTTTAATTTGGACTCAATGCGTTTCTGTTTCTTAATTTCCTTTTCAAGGCGCTTATTGATTTGTTCAAGCGCCTTGACGTATTCTGAACATTGATGTTCAAGCAGTTGACACTTCTCCGCCAATGCTTCCAGGTTTTGGGCCGCTTTTTGTTCAACCATGACTATCCCCTCAATAAAAAAGTGCTCAATGTTTTGATTTAATTTATGCACTTTTTTCTCAAACTCAATATGTTGAGCTGATGGGGGGGCATGTGTCAGGCAAAAGTCTGATGGGAATCTGCGGCATGGTTGCGGGGCTGAAGATCAATGCATGCAACTAGAAGTGATATCGGGTTGACTCAACTTTTTGGCCATTAGTTCATATTTTGCTGAAATTAAATCGAAAAGTTCCTTCTGAGAGAGCTCTTTGAGGTATTGATCGGGCAGATACCACTGATTGGCATACCTTCCTACGGCCCTGAAAATTTCGCAGTTTTTGGCCACCATCAGATCGAAGGCCTTTTTTTTCATTCCCAGCACATTGAAGGCCCGGTCGAACCGAGTAAAGCCGAGGTGTTGATTCTTGTATTCGTTTCCCGTATGCAGGGGACTCAGGATACGCTTTTCAACGACCATGCCCTCCTGTCCGGACAGTAATTCGGTTGCCCGCAGGACCAGAACGTCGACCAGCATCCGGATTTGCATCGCCTGCTGCGATCTCGGCAGGGACAAAAGACGCAAATTCGGTTTTTCCCGGATAAAGCGGCCGCAGTCTTGCAGGATCTTTTTGGCCCGCCAGTCGGCAATGCGTTTGACCTTTCCCTTTTGGTAGGACCCCAGGCCCCGGCCCAAATAGCCCTTGGCGCTTTTCTGGGCGTATTTGCGCAAAAACTGCAACTCTTCTTCCACTTTCAGATATAGCGTATAACCGGATTTTGCCCCGTAGATTTCTTCCCTTAATTTTTCGATCTCCCGATTTCCACCGGAGGCCAGCGCCTTTTGGGCTTTGCGTTTAAACGCCATCGCCCTTTCAAAAATGCTCAGGGAAACGCGTTTAAGCTGGCCCTTCTCGTATCGATTCACCGACTGGTTTAAAAGAAAGGTGGGATGCACGCCCATTGTTTTTTCTAAAAAATCCAACACCGGTTTAATACGGGCATAATGGATCCATTCGTCACGCGGCAGAGTCTCTATTTCCTCCAACCACCGCTCAAGCAACGGCTCGGGAATACCCGCCTGGGCAAACTTTTGACGCATCCTTTGCTCCAGACCAAATTCTACGGTTCGGGTCCGCCCGTTAAAAACCCTGAGATCGGGTTTTTTGGCGTGTTCCGGGCCATAAAATTCCCGGTATAGGCTCGCCATGGTAGCGTCATCATTTAAATACAGCCACAAAGCGACCATGGCTCTAAAGGTGGCGCCACCTACCCGTTTGGGTTCCCGCAACGGGGCCGCCGGGCCGAAAATTGCCCGGTAGTGAGGCTCCGATATGGATTTTACCCTTCCGTGAACAATATTATAAACCAACCGGTAGGGCAGTCCGGTGCGCTTTGCCAAAGCAGTGACCGGCTGTGTCTCATGGATTTCCACCAGACGCTTTTTATCCTCATCGGTCAACCCGATGCGGGCCTTTCTGCTTTTTTTCAGATCTTGATATTTCGTTTGAATCACCACCTGGGACAAAAACAGGCGAAAGGGGTTTTCATTTAATCCATCATGCAGGCTCGCGCCCGTCGGCCGCTTTCCTCGGCAGCGTCTCGATAGCATTGATGAAAGGCTTCATAGCTGGTGGAGCACAGATCACAGCTTCTGAGTTCTTCCACCAGACGCGCCTTTTCCATGGAACAACATCGGCGAGATTCAGGCTCGGTCATGGGTTCTACCTCCTTGACACATCTGTGCGCTTTTCACCGGTCTCTGATTTCATGCACCACTGGAAAACTCCGCTATGAACAGCAGCAGCAGCATGGATCCACGTAGCACCCACAATCGTCGGCAAAATAGCCGCATTCGCTGTCATCGCTTTGCGCAACGGACTTGTCTTGTTCAGGATTTTGAACATCTTGGGTATCGGTCTTTTCGCTCATCTCAAACCTCCTTGACGGTTTCTCATATTGTTCCTGGAACAGGCATGTGATTTTATCAGGCGTGAGCTTAAACACGCCGTCAATTATGGATACAAGTGCTGTGCCAGCCCTCGAGATGAAGTCAATTTACTGATAACAAAGTATATTTTAAAATTTTTGCGTTTTCGATCCAGCTCAATTGATTGTCGTTATCAATTTTTTGATGTTTTAAATCAA
Organism: Desulfobacterales bacterium; assembly: GCA_046704125.1. Lineage (GTDB taxonomy): Bacteria > Desulfobacterota > Desulfobacteria > Desulfobacterales > JBJKSK01 > JBJKSK01. The sequence goes on from JBJKSK010000172.1 coordinate 3,719, forward strand.
TTATTTGATGAATCAGCCCGTCGAGGGGGCAAGCGGCTCCTGATTGAATAGCGGCCATTTGACACTAGGCTCTCTCGTAGGGTATCTGTCGGACATCACGGGCTTGACCTCTATCCCGGACTGAGTCGCAAGACTTATCTTCCACGAACAACGGACATTCGAAAGGGTGAATCATGACAGAGAGTCTTCGTATCCTCATCGTCGGCGGTGTCGCGGGCGGAGCATCCTGTGCGGCCCGCGCCCGGCGGATCTCGGAATCGGCCGATATCATCATGTTCGATCGCGGTCCGTATGTGTCATTTGCCAACTGCGGACTGCCTTACTACGTCGGTGACGTCATCAAACAGGAAGAAAACCTGCTGATTGCCACCCCCGAATTGTTCCGCAAACGGTTCAATATCGACGTGCGTCTGCGCGCCGAGGTGTTGCGCATCGATCGAATCAATCGCTGTATTACCGTCAGGGACCTGGCATCCATGCGGACCTATATCCAAGCCTATGATGCGCTGGTCCTCTCGCCGGGTGCGCGTTCCATTCGGCCCGATCTGGAGGGCATCGATTTGCCGGGCATCTTTTCTCTGCGCACCATACCGGACAGCCGCCAGATTCGCGCGTGGATCGACCAGTATCGTGCCAGACACGTCCTGATACTCGGTGGTGGATATATCGGCATGGAAATGACCGACAATCTGCTCAACCGGGGACTGAAGGTAACGGTGGTGGAAAAGCAGCCCCAGGTCATGCCCATCGTCGATCCGGAGATGATCGCCGATGTCCACACCGCCTTGGTCGAAGCCGGTGTCTCCCTGTGGCTCAACGACAGCGTGGTGCGTTTTGACAAAGGCCGCAAACAGACGCTGCAGGCAACACTGGCCTCTGGGGAGCAAATCGAGACGGACATGGTGGTTCTTTGTGTCGGTGTGCGCCCCGAAATCGGGCTGGCAGCCGATGCAGGGCTTACCATAGGCAATCATGGCGGCATCCAGGTGGACCCGCAGATGCGCACCAGCGATTCCCATATATGGGCCGTGGGGGATGCCGTTGAAGTGCACGACGTGGTCACCCGGACCAAAGGCGTCATCCCCTTGGCAGGGCCGGCCAACCGTCAGGGCCGCATTGCCGCCGACGTGATCCTGGGGCGGCCTCGCACCTTCCGCGGTGTCCAGGGCACATCCGTAGTGGGCATTCTCGATTTGGTGGTGGCTTTTACCGGCCCCAGCGAAAAAATGCTAAAGCGCTTGGGCCAATGGGAGGGCCTGGAAAAAATCTATCTGTATCCCGGACACAGCGCCGGATATTACCCGGGCGCCAATCCGATCAGCCTCAAATTGATTTTCGACCGGCAAGACGGCCGGGTGGTAAGCGCCCAGGCCCTGGGGAAAAGCGGGGTGGAAAAACGCATCGACGTCATTTCCATGGCGATTCAACGCCAGGCCACGGTTTTCGACCTGGAGGAAGCCGAATTGTGCTATGCTCCCCAGTTTGGAACCGCCAAAGATCCTGTGAACCTGGCAGGGATGATCGCCGCCAATGTCATGCGCGGCGATATCCATCTAACACACTGGGAAAATGTCCCGGACACCGACGCCCTGATTCTGGATGTCCGCACACCCGACGAATTCAAGAGCGACCAGGTGCAGGGCGCCTTGAACATGCCTTTGGATGACATCCGCGATCGCATGAAAGAGTTGCCCGGGGACCGGGAAATCTGGACCTACTGCTTTGTCGGCCAACGCTCCTATTATGCCGCCCGTGCACTGAGCCAGCACGGTTTTAACGTAAAAAATATCAGCGGCGGATTCCAGACTTTTTTGCTGCATGAAAGCAGCAAATATCTGGGTTAAGCGCTCTATGAGAGTCTGCCCGCGAAACGGAAAAACCAGGTTCCGAATATAGAAAAGGCAGATGGACACAGGTTGCGGTCCATCTGCCCCGGTACCGGCTTAAGACAGATCATGGAAAGAGGCGCACTGGCACATTTACCCGCAAACCTGGCACGATGACAGACATTTTTCATACGCCTCGTCCCGCTGATCTTCGTTTTGTATATTCCCACTGGCTTGTCCCCAGTATTTGTTAATGCACCCGCCGATGCAGCTTTGTTCCTCTCTGGTAATTTTCTTTTCGGCCATCATTTTACCCTCCTTATGCATGGATTCGGGCGATTTACTTTCAAACTAATCATTATTCCTGTCGCTGCAACGATCAAAGAAAAAATCGGAAAAATTGACAAGGCCCGTCTATTTCAGTATCGTATCCTTACTCGAAAAATTTTCTCCTCACTGTAGGTGTGTCACTGATAACCGCCTCTGCCAAACCCTTATGCCTGGAAACAAGAGGCAGAGAAGCCCTGTCACCGCAGTAAAGCATGCTGTTTCCGCCAAGCGACGGGATAAAAATAAAATCATATGAGGTGAATTATGAACCATCAGTACGACGTCGTCATCGTTGGAGCCGGCTTGGCCGGGCTGCGTGCGGCCATCGAGCTGGGGGAGGATACGCGCACGGCCGTTATCAGCAAAGTTTTTGCGACCCGATCACACTCCGGCGCCGCCCAGGGAGGAATCGGGGCCGCCCTGGGCAACGAGGAGGAGGATCATTGGAAATGGCACATGTTCGACACGATCAAAGGAAGTGATTACCTGGCGGACCAGGACGCCGTTGAGATCCTCACCCGGGATGCGCCGAGAACCATTTACGAGCTCGAACACATGGGAGTGCCGTTTAATCGTACCGCTGAGGGGAAAATCGCCCAGCGCGCCTTCGGCGGGCACACCCGCAATTTCGGCAAGGCAGCCATCAAACGGGCCTGCTATGCCGCCGACCGCACCGGCCGGGTGATCCTGGACACGCTCTGGGAAAAATGCCTGCAACGGGGCATTGACTTTTTCAATGAATTTCAGATCATGAATTTAACGGTTCGCGACGGGCAGTGTTGCGGGGTTACCGCCTATGAACTGGCAAATGGCGCGCTGCATCATTTTCACAGCAAAGCGGTACTGTTTGCGACTGGGGGCGCCGGGAAGATCTACCGGACATCTTCCAATGCCTTTGCCTCCACCGGAGACGGCATGGCCATTGCGTTTCGCGCCGGTGCGGCGCTGGAAGACATGGAATTTGTGCAGTTTCATCCCACGGGCATATACAAGCTGGGAATCCTGATCAGTGAGGCCGTGCGCGGCGAAGGGGGCGTCCTTCGCAACAACGAGGGAGAGCGGTTTATGGAGCGGTACGCTCCGACCATCAAGGATCTTGCGCCCCGCGACATGGTTTCCAGGTGTATTCTCCGGGAAATCCAAGCCGGAAAAGGCATCGGCGGCAAAGACTTTGTCTTCCTGGACCTCACCCATCTGGGAGAAGAGGTGATATCCAGCAAGCTGGCCGAAATTTCGGGATTTGCAAAAACATATGCCGGCGTGGATGTGACCAAGGAGCCGATCCCCGTGCAACCGACCTGCCATTACATGATGGGCGGCATCGCCACGGATAAGGATGGCCGGGTCATGATCAATGACCGGGATCAAACCATTTCCGGGCTATACGCCGCGGGCGAATGTGCGTGCGTGTCCGTCCACGGCGCCAATCGCCTGGGGTGCAATTCCTTGCTGGATGTACTGGTCTTTGGCCGGCGGGCCGGGCAGTCCATTCGCCGATATATTCACAGCATCGGTCTGTCGCCTTTGTCCGTTGCTGACCCCACCGCCGAGACCGCGGCACAGATCGCCAGATTGATGGGCAATAACGGCCACGAACGCTCCAGTGCCATCCGAATCGAGATGCAAAACCTCATGATGGACCATGTTTCCGTTTTTCGCCACGAGGAGGCGCTGGTAACGGTTATGGAAAAACTTCGCCGGCTCAAAGAGCGCTGCCGGCACATCCGGCTTCAGGACAAGGGCCGCTGTTTCAACCGTGACCTGCTGGACGCCCTGGAAGTCGGTTATATGCTGGATCTGGCCGAGGCGATCGCTCTGGGCGCATCGAAACGTCAAGAAAGCCGAGGCGCCCATTATCGCGAAGACTATCAGCAAAGGGATGACCACCACTGGCTGGTCCATTCCCTGTTCCGGTATGCGGGACCCGGCGCACCGCAATTCCTCACCAAACCGGTAAAAATTACCGATTTCCAACCCCAGGAGAGGAAATATTGACATGAAAAGCACATTTATCATCTATCGATACGATCCGGCCGTGGATGCCAAAGGACATTACCAGCAATACAGCCTGGAAACGGCACCCGCCGACAAGATCCTGGACTGCCTCAACCGTATCCGCTGGGAGCAGGATTCCACCC
>JBJKSK010000173.1:0-2991 GCA_046704125.1 Desulfobacterales bacterium
GACACGCTGCGGGTCAAGGTGCTGGAAATTTCCCGGGACGGCAAGATCCGTCTGAGCCACAAGGCGGTATTGGAAGACGAGAAGGCCCGTGTCGAAAGTGAATAAGACCACCCTGAAAAACGGCATCCGCATTCTTTCCAGGCGGATGCCCCATGTCCGGTCCGTGTCCATGGGCGTCTGGGTCAATGCCGGCGCCCGTGACGAGACCCCTGAGCAAAACGGTCTGAGCCATCTCATCGAGCACATGATCTTCAAGGGCACGGCCAAACGTTCGGCCTATGAGATCGCCAAGCAGTTTGACGCCATCGGCGGCCAGACAAACGCCTTTACCACCATGGAGACCACCTGCTATCACGCGCGGGTGATGGATACCCAGCTCGAGACCATGGCCGACATCCTCACGGATATCTTTCTCAATTCCGTTTTTGACGAAAACGAGGTCGAGCGGGAGCGGCCCGTGATTCTCCAGGAGATCGGGATGGTGGAAGACAGCCCCGAGGACTATGTGCATCTGCTTTCCGGATACGCCTTCTGGGGAGAGCATGCGCTGGGCCGCTCGATTTTGGGCACCCGCGAAAATGTCATGGGTTTTGACGCCGGGGCCATCAAACGGTTTTTCCACCGGCTCTATCAGCCCGATCGGATCCTGATCAGCGTGGCTGGAAACGTGGCACATCAGCAGATTGTCGATCTGGTGGCGCCCGCCTTCGAGCAGGTTCCGGCGGGAAACGGGTTCCCGGAGCGAACTTGCCCGGTGACCGGCTCCGAGATCCGCCTGCACCAGCGCCAGCTGGAGCAGGCCCATGTCTGCGTGTTGACCCCGGGGTTGGCGGTGACCGATCCCCGGCGCTATACCCTTTCCCTGATAAACTCGATTCTAGGGGGCAACATGAGCTCCCGGCTGTTTCAAGAGATCCGGGAACGCCGCGGTTTGGCCTATTCGATCTACTCCTTTGTCTCGTCTCATGTGGACACGGGGATGTTCGGCGTTTACGTGGGCGTGGACCCGGCCAGGGTCAGGGAGACCACGGCCCTGATTGTCCAGCAGATGCGCCGGATCAAGGAGGCTTTGGTGGATGATGCCGAGCTTCGGGATGCCAAGGAATTCACCAAGGGCAGCCTGTTTTTGTCTTCCGAGAGCAGCGACAACCAGATGGCCCGTCTGGCTCAAAACGAGCTTCATTTTGGCCGCGCCTTTTCGCTGGATGAAGTGGTGGCCGGCATCGAGGCGGTGAGCGTCGAGGACATCCGGGAGTTGGCCGGGGCTTTGTTTACCCAGGATCGGCTGGCCCTGACGCTGTTGGGTCCCGTGGCCGAGAAAAGCGTGTTTGAGGCCCTCGGCCAGGCGCTTGGCGATTGACTTTTTTCCCCCCAACCCGGCGAAGCCAGGCGGCTTTGCCCCGCATCCAATGACGGGGATATGGAACAGCTTCCCACCATCCGGTTTTGCCGTCTGCGGCCCGAGCAGGATGCCGACATTGCGCTTCCCGCCTTTATGACCCCCCGGGCGGCGGGAATGGACGTCCGTGCGGCCGTGACCCGGAGCGTTACCATCGCGCCGGGGGCCGTCGTCTTGATCCCCACCGGTTTTGCCATGGCCATTCCCACCGGATACGAGGCCCAGATCCGGCCGCGAAGCGGGCTTGCCGTGCGCTACGGCATCGGGGTGATCAACGCGCCGGGCACCATCGATGCCGACTTTCGGGGCGAGGTACAGGTGGCGTTGATCAACCTGGGAGCGCAGCCCTATGAGGTCAAGCGGGGCGACCGGATCGCCCAGATGGTCATCGGCCGAATCTGGCCGGTGCGGCTGGCCCTGGTGGAACATCTGGATAAAACCCGGCGAAACGACGGCGGATTCGGCCATACGGGGGTTTGAACACGATGGACGCTTTCCGGTGAAATCCCCGCTTGGTGATACAGGGCCGGCCCCGGGGGCTGCCGGCTGTCTTTCGGTTTGCGTGCTGGCCAGCGGCAGCAAGGGAAACGCCGTGTGGGTCTCTGACGGCACCACCCGGATCTTAATCGATGCCGGGTTTTCCGGAAAAGAGATCGAAAAAAGGCTGTTGGCCCGGAACCTGGCGCCGGAACAGCTCGATGCCATCGTGGTCTCTCACGAGCACAGCGACCACATTCGAGGCGTCGGGGTGCTTTCCCGCCGGTACCGGCTCCCCGTGCACATCACGCAGGCCACGCAGCAGGCGGCTGCCTCCCAGCTGGGAAAACTGCACCAGATCAAGTATTTTACCTGCGGCAGCGCGTTTTGCATCGGGGCGCTGACCGTGCATCCCTTTTCCACCTCGCATGACGCGGCGGATTCGGCCGGATTCACCGTTTCACGAGACGGCGCCAAGATCGGGATCGCCACCGACCTGGGGGTTGCCACCGGCATGGTCAGGCAGCATCTCAAAGGATGCCGCCTGCTGGTGCTGGAGGCCAACCACGACCCGGAAATGCTCATTTCCGGTCCCTATCCATGGCCGCTGAAACAGCGGATCAAGGGCCGAAGCGGGCACCTGGCCAATGATGACTCCCGGCAGCTGCTGGCCGAAATCCTCCATGATGGTCTGCTGCATGTGGTCCTGGCGCATCTGAGCGAGACCAACAACACCCCGGAAAAAGCCCTGCACGCCGTTGGTCCGGCGCTGGAACAGGCCCGGGCCACGCTTCACGTGGCCTGCCAGCAGGATCCCGGCCCGGTGATCTGCCTGGATTCGGCAGTCCGGCTATAGACGGTTAGGGCCTCACTCCTGCCTGCCAACCAACAGCCTACAGCCCGCCGTCAGCGGGCTTAAAGGTTTTTAGGCATCGCATAGACCGTCGCGCCTCATTTCAATGTGGGCCTTGATCTCGTTGAGCACAAAATAGCGTGTCAGGGCATCGGTAATCTCCTCCAGTGTCGCCGCCCTGCCGGTGGTCTCTGCGATAAACCTCCGGATGCCCTCGATGGCTGCCTGGATGTCTTTTTCCATGGGTCTTTCCATTTGGGAA
>JBJKSK010000174.1:0-3513 GCA_046704125.1 Desulfobacterales bacterium
CCGTTGGCCTTATCGACGGCCAATCTTGATCAAACCGGGGCACCCTTTGGTGTTTCATGGCAGTGACTGGTGTTTGTTTACAAAAACGATGTTTTCAGGAAATCGGATAATAGAAAGGGGGTGCCCTTTTGGGCGATGATGCGCTGTGGCCACAAGAATCAGGTTCATAAATTCAATCTTTGGAGAGGAAAATGAGAATGAAAAGAAACGTGTCGCATCGTTTGGTGCGCGGCGACGCCGTAGCTGGAAAACCCTTCTGGATGCAGGTGGCATTTTGCGTTATCCTGCTTTTACTTCTATCCGGAGGACCGGTTTTGGCCGGCGGAATCATTAACCTGGAAAACCTGAGCGCGGATTATTTTGGAAGCCTGACTCGAAACGCCGCCACGGATGCCGCCGATATCGTGGTGTACAACCCAGCCGGCGTCATACAGATGCCAGACGGGTTCTACACCAAGTTCGATGCCCAGTATATCGCCAAGGACTATTCGAGCCTTGTTCCCGGCTTTGACAAGTTCGATTCCGACGTGCCATCGATTATTCCGGGCTTCTTTTCGCTGTACAAGAAGGGCCCCTGGGCCGGTTTTTTTGCAGTAACCATCCCCGGCGGCGGTGGATCCGTCGATTATAAGAGCGGGGACCCCGTGACGGTGAATATAGCCCACAGCATCATGGGATCTACCTTTTTGCCTTCTCCGCCTTACCCTTCCGGAATTGCCGCATTTAATACCATCAACAGCATGTACATTAAAGCCGACAGTCTAGATATCGGATATTCTTTGGGCGTGGCCCGCGAAATCAACAGCATGTTCTCCGTTTCAGGCGGCTTGCGCTTCGTGGATGCGTACCAGGAATTCAAGGGCAATGCCGTTCTTTCAAACCCGGGTCCGGTGACCACCATCCCGGTGAGTTTGAAGCGCACCGCGCAGGGATTGGGTTACTTTCTGGGTATCGATGTAAAGCCCGTGGAAAAGGTGAACCTGGGGTTGACGTATTTTTCAAATACCGAGTTAAACTATAAGTCCACCGTGTACGAGGGAAATGCTATCGCATCGGGGTTTGGCTGGGCCGATGGAACCAAGCAACGGGAAGACCTGCCCGGGCTGCTGGGCTTTGGCGCCGCTTACCAGATCTTGCCCAGGCTGCGCCTGGAAGCCGATTACACCTATTATCTGGAAAGCAGCGCAACCTTTGGGGATCCTAGGTTCAACGACGCCGGAAACAGCTGGGATCTGGCCTTTTCGGGCCAGTACACGATCAACTCCAAGTGGAAAGCCAGCCTGGGGTACATGCGGACCAAGATTAACGGCATGAAGTCTACCGACTTGCTGGTGGAAGCTCCCTCGCTGGATGCCAACACCGTCGGCGCAGGCCTGGTATACAGCCCCAATGACCGGTGGCGGTTCAACTTCGACCTGGCCAAGGTGTGGTATGATCCGGTTACCACCAATGCGGCTTCCATTCGCGCACCGGTTGACACGACACTCAAAAAGGACATCTGGGCTTTTGCCGCGGGTGTCCAGTACCGCTGGTTCTAGCTGAGGCCGCAGAGGGTTTCTCGCGAAGGCGCAAAGAAGACGCGAAGTTCGCAAAGGATTAAATAAAAGCAAGGTCTTCGCGGTCTCTGCAATCTTGGCGCCTTTGCGAGAAACTTGTTTTTGATTCGGGGTGTTCTATGATCACCATCACCGGGTTTATTCACCGTAAGGAAGTCAGCGACATCATCGGCCGATGGATGGTTGACAATCCCCATCCATCGGACGCCGACCGGATCGCCCGGCTGGTGCATTTCAACACGGCCTTTGTTTCCAGGTATCTCCTTTCTTTTTCCAACCAGGTCTTTAGCCAGCTGTGTCACGACAAGCCGTTTACCCGCAGCGTGTTTCGCAAAGGGGATCTCAAGGATATGCTGGTGGCCTCCCCTCCCTACCGGAACCCGCGCATCGAGGAACTGATCGGCGGCTACCGGCTGGCTCCGGGACTGTATTACCGGGAGACGCCGTTTCACGGCACCTTGTTTTTCACCCATTGTGCCGACCGCAACCATTATTTGGGCTCCTGCAGGATCAAACGGGTGCGCCGCCTCGCGGAAAAAGCGGCCCGCCGTCGGAATCATAGAGTGAGGCAGCCGTCAGGCTGCTCAGGCTGTAGGCTTTTAGCCTAACAGCTTTGGGGGCGCAGCCTATTCTAGGTTTCGATATAGACGATGATGGAGCCGCTTTTTTGCTTTTTATGCCGTTCCCATTCAAAGGCCAAGACGACGCCTTGCGCCTTGAGGCCGACCAGGCGGTCATGCACCGCGTCGGGCAACACCGCCGCGCCTTTGGAATGCAACCCTTTGCCCACGATGATTCTTAGCGTCATCAATCCCCTTCGGCTGGAATGGCGGATAAAGGCCTCTGTTCTGGATTCGGCCTGGATGGCGGTGCACCCGTGCAGATCGATCTGTTCCTGGACGGCCGGATACGATTTTATTCTCTGGCTGGCTGACAATGGTTTTTTCCGGCGGGTGAGATCTCCTTTTTCATCGAGGATGTCTTGCATGCTCCGACCGGAAAAGCTTCGCTGGACCAGGCTGGCAAATCGCCGGCCAAAGGAGGGCTTCGGCGCTGCCCGGCTCTTTCCGTCCAGGTTATCCGGAAAAGATACGATAGGCGCATTTTCTCCGAAAAGCTCAGAGAGGCTGGCGTCTGTTTCCAGGAGGGGCACCCCGTGGCGATTGACAGGCGGCGCCTCTTTTTCAGAAAGCTCCGACTGTGAGGCCGTGACAGCGGCAGATGCCGGCTCGACTGCGGTTTTTTCATCTGCTGCCTGCGAATTTTCGTCTTTCAGAAACAGATGATGGAGATCCGCGTCCCGGTCGAGGATCGGAATGCCGGTCCGAGTGGTCTTTTTCGGGTGCTTGTCTCTCATCAGATACCGCGGGAAACAGGGTAAGTCATGAATGCATACATACCCAATTTTCACCTACCTTGCAAAAGATATCCCGGCGCTGAGCCGTGAATGCCGGGGTGTTTCTCTCAAAGCCGCAAAGTTGGCAAAGTCCGCAAAGGGTTCTAACCAAGGGGGAAGCGCCCCCGGGCGGTTGGAATTTAAATTTCTTGTTGTTTGGGTAAAATTTAAGGGATAGAGTTTAAATACTTTCCAGCCTGATGGAGGCCATAAAGCGCCTTCATGGACAGGCGCTTTCCATGCTTCAATGGCCAGTAAGGGGGATATGATGACGACCGATATAGGCGGCGCGCTTTCCGGCATCACGGTAATCGATTTGTCCAGGATGCTTCCAGGTCCCTACGGCTCCATGATACTGGCCGATCATGGCGCCCGCGTCATCGCCGTGGAAGACAGGCGGGTTGCCGCAGACGGGCTTTTTCTGACAACGGTCAACCGCAACAAGCAGCACATCAGTCTCAATCTCAAGACAAAGGCCGGGCGGGACATTTTTTTCCGGTTGGCCAAACGGGCTGACGTAATTCTGGAAGGGTTTCGGCCCGGAGTGGTTCAACGTCTCGG
>JBJKSK010000175.1:0-4557 GCA_046704125.1 Desulfobacterales bacterium
GTGAGTACGCGCTTGTGCTTGTACTTGGCCGGCAGACCGGCGGCGCTTACGCTCGTGACGGCGAAAACCAGGGCCAGGGCGGCGCTCAAACCGAGCGTGGCGCTGAACGAATGTTTCAACGATTGGCGAATTTTCATAGATCCTCCTATAAAGGTGGGTGATAAGGAATCGTCTTTTAAGAGAGAGCTAAAAGCCGACTCCCGCATGGTGGACTGCTACATCGACGATGCATCGCATATAGCCGCTCTGTGCGTGTCGAGCAACATTTTTTTCGCTACTTGGCTCCACTGCCATAAAACTCTGCAGGTGACACCGAATTTCTTCGAATTCAGGCATCGCTCGTCTGACGGCTCATCCCCGGGCGTGCGGGTCGGGGTGGTTTGACCTCCGTGGCGTGAGGCCGGTTTTGCCCGGTGCGTGCGACGTGCTGGGCACGCCGTGTTCCAAATAACGATACGGCCATCTAATGAATCGCCCATTTACGCAGATTTTTTTTGAATGTCAATCATTTTCCATAGTGCATCTGTAAAAAAAACGATCCGGCGGCGGCCACAGCAGCGGGTTTCACCGGCGGCAGATTGACCCGCAGCCGCTTTATGTTCATGTTGCGGGAGCAACCGGCATGCGGGCCGGGGCTAATTCACGCGTCGATCGCGGCCCTGCCATTCCTTTTCCCGCAGCTTGAACTTCTGGATCTTTCCCGTAGCGGTCTTGGGCAGTTCGGAAAATTCAATGACTTTTGGCACCTTGAAACGCGAGATGTTTTCCCTGCAAAAGGCGATGATGTCCTCGGCGGAGGGATTGGAGCCTGGCTTGGGCACCACAAAGGCTTTGGGCACCTCGCCCCATTTGGGATCAGGTATCGGAACCACGGCGACTTCCATGATGTCGGGATGCCGGTACAAGACATTTTCCACCTCAACTGTCGAGATGTTTTCCCCCCCGGAGATGATGATGTCCTTTTTTCGGTCCATGATTTGCGCGTAGTTGTCAGGATGCATCACGGCCAGGTCTCCGCTGTGAAACCAGCCGCCTTCAAAGGCAGTGGATGAGGCCTCCGGGTCCTTGTAATAACCAAGCATCACGTTGTTTCCCCGCATGACGATTTCCCCGATGGTCTTTCCGTCCCGAGGCACGGGTTCGGTGGTGCCGGCTTGCCAGACGTCCATGTGCTGGGTTACCACGAAGGCCACGCCCTGGCGGGATTTCATGCGGGCGCGTTCCTCCGGAGAAAGCTGCGCCCACTCGGCTTTCCAGGCGCAGACGCTATGGGGGCCGTAGACTTCGGTAAGTCCGTAGGTGTGGATGATATTGGCACCGATGGCTTCCATGTTGGCGATCACCGTGGGGGCAGGAGGGGCGCCTGCGGTCATGATTTCCACGCGGTGGGGCAGGGTGATCTTTTCGGCCGCCGCATACGTGTTCATGGTGATCAGCACCGTGGGCGCCGCGCACAGGTGGGTCACACCGACGGTGTCGATGAGCCGATAAATCGTCTCGACCTCGACTTTGCGCAGGCACACGTGGGTGCCGCCCATCGCCGTGACTCCCCAGGTAAAGCACCATCCGTTGCAGTGAAACATGGGCAGGGTCCACAAATACCGTGATTCAGGGGTAAAACGGCTTTCCAGCACTTCACCGATGGCATTCAGATACGCTCCCCGGTGATGATACATCACGCCCTTAGGAAGTCCTGTGGTGCCGCTGGTGTAATTGATGGTGGCCACATCGTATTCGTTGTCCACTTCGATGGGAAGAGCCGCTTGGCTTCCGCTGGCGAGAAATTCTTCGTACTCGGGGCCGTCTAGCGCCCGGGCGGCATCCACGTCGCAGATGTTGACAAAAGTCCTGACCTGCTTGAAGCCGGCGGCCAAAGGCGCGATCAGGGGGGCCAATTCCGAATCGACGAAAAGGGCCTTGGCGTCGGAATGCTCGATGATATAGGCGATCTCACCGCTGGCCAGACGAATGTTGATCGAGACCAGGGCGGCTCCGATCATGGGCACGGCATAGTGGGCTTCGAGCATCGGCGGAATGTTGGGACACAGGAAGGCCACCTTGTCCCCCTTGCCGATGCCAACGGCTTTCAAGGCGCTGGCCAGTCGATAGACGCGGGCTTGAAACTGGGCATAGGTAAATTGCTTGTCTCCGTAGATGACTGCCGTCTTTTCGGGGTAGACCTCTGCCGAGCGTTTTAGAAAGGACACCGGTGTCAGGACGTCAAAATTGACAGAACTTGGTTGCATGTCGGTTGCTCCTTTGGAGAAAAAAGATTGGAACCATACAGCGCCGAAGTATTGGATACCCTGAAAAGCCTACCGCATCACTCCAATAATCCACTGCTGCGCACTTTTCACAGGCACTGCTTCAAGGCGCCGATAAACCGGTCCACGTTGGCCGCACGGGCGGTATGTCCCATCAGGCCGATGCGCCAGATTTTGCCGGCCAGCGGCCCGAGGCCGGCTCCGATTTCGATCTTGTGGGTCATGCGAAGGGCTTTTCGCACGGCGGCTTCATCCAGGCCGGCTGGTACTTTCACGGCATTTAGCATGGGCAGGCGGAAACCCGGGGCCACCAGCATTTCCATGCCCAATTTCTCAAGCCCGGCCACCAGTTGGTGATGGGCGTTCTGGTGGCGGGAAAAGACGTTTTCCAGTCCTTCTTCGAGCAGCACGTACAGGGCCTGGTAAAGGCCATAGAGCATGTTGATGGGAGCCGTGTGATGATAGGCCCGGGTATTTCCCTGCCAGTAGTCGATGATCATGGTCAGATCCAGATACCAGTTGGGCACCTTGGTTTTTCTGCTTTTGATGGCCGCCACCGCCCTGTCGGAAAAAGACACCGGAGAAAGCCCCGGAGGGCAGGACAGGCATTTCTGGGTTCCGGAATACAGGGCGTCAACGCCCCACTGGTCCATTTCCACGGGGATGCCTCCCAGCCCGGTGACGGTGTCCATCAGATACAGCGCGTCGGAGCCTTTGAGGATTTCACCGATTTCAGCCACGGGATTTTGGACACCGGTGGAAGTCTCGGCGTGCACCACGGCGACGATCTTGTACCGGTTTGCCGCCACCTTCTGCTTGACGTCGGCGGGCACCACCGGAGTGCCCCATTCGTATTCCAGGGCATCGACCTTGGCGCCCAGCCGCCCGGCGACATCCTGCATCCGTTTGCCGAACACCCCGTTGGTGATGATCAGCACCCGGTCACCGGGTTCCACGAGGTTGACAAAACAGGTTTCCATGCCGGCGGAACCGGTCCCGGAAATCGGGAGGGTCAGCGCGTTTTTCGTATTGAGCAGGCTGCGCAGCTGTTGCTTGATGCCGTCCATGATCTGGATAAAATACGGGTCCAGATGTCCGATGGTTTTTTTGGCCATGGCGGCATAGACGCTGTCATCAACGCAGGAGGGCCCGGGGCCCATCAGCAGGATTTCCTCGATTCCGTCAAGCAGGTTGTTCATCGGTGTTCCTTTCTCTCTTAAGTTGGTCTTGATAGGAGTCAATATGTTGGCAAATCATTTCTCGAGACCCGGGCGACTCATCGGTGCAATTCGCAGCCGAGCTCCCCGAAGGCATCCGGATCGCAAAGTGCTTCCCGGGCTAGAGCCTTACTCCTGAAACCTTGTCAAAAAAACAAGAAATCGTTCGATAAATTTCACAAATGATTTCCTCCTGAAGTCTAATAGACTACGGCCTTGCGGGCATAGCCCGCCTCAGATGCAAAATGGATTCACCGGCATTCAGATCGGCGTTGGTCAGGCGTTCGGCCGCCAGGCGGGCCGTGCCTTCTTCCAGAAATCCCCGGGCTTCATTGACTACTGCCTCTGCGGTGGAAATGCGGGATAGTTTGATCATGGAGTGCTCTTATAACTCATCAGACCAGTTGTCAAGCACCGGAGCAACTAGTCATCGCCGGCGTGTGGGCGGAAAGACGGGAAGGCCGCAGAGGATGAACCTCATTCGGATTTGGCGGCGAGGCGGTCCGGCAATAAAATGCGCAGTTGGGCTTTTGCCCGATCGGAAACGATGGCCGCATGCAACAGCGCGCAAATGTCTTTCTCGCGGTGGGAGGGAAAACTCTCGGGGTCGATCTGGCCCAGCGCCTCGAGGCCAGAGAAGCAAATAGCGGCACCGTGTGGATCGCTATCTGCAGAAAGCGTCACCACCGTTGCCTTTCCGGCGGCCTTCATGGCCGTTTCCAGGCACAACCACAGCAGATTTTGGAGCAAAAAGGGCGATGAAATGATTTTCACCGGGTGCTGGTTTGTATCCACAGCCAGTGTGATGCCGCGCATGGCCGCGAGTCGGTCGCACATTGCCTTGACAAAGACGAGCAGGTCCAAGAGTTCGATTTCCTGCAAAAAGAGGTCGGTGCTGTGGGAAAACCGGTTTAACCGCCGGACCACCTGGTTGGCCCGGTCGACCTGAACCAAAACCTTGCCGGCCAGGGCATCCACCCGCTGCGGATCCAGGGGCCTGCCCTGCCGCGCCACGGCTGACAGATCCGCCAGCAGGCCGGCGGTTTCATTGATAACGGCCAGGATGTTTTTGATTT
>JBJKSK010000176.1:0-3389 GCA_046704125.1 Desulfobacterales bacterium
GCTCAACTCCCCGTGGAGCCTGCAGGACATGCAAGAGCGGCTGCCGGCTTCCATGCGCCGCACCATCGCGCGCAAGAAGCTTGTCTTTTATAATATCGACGCCGTGAAGATCGCAGGCGAGGTGGGCCTCGGGGGCCGGATCAACATGATCATGCAGACGGCTTTTTTCAAGGCCGCCAACGTGATCCCGGTCCAAGACGCGATTTCCTATCTCAAGGAACAGATCATCAAGATGTTTGGCAAAAAGGGCGACAAAATCGTCAAGATGAACCACGACGCCGTGGACCGCACCCTGGAAAACCTGGTCCGCGTCCAGTATCCGGCCTCCTGGGCAGAGGCCGAACTCGGCGCCCCGGTATCAAAGGACGAACCCGAATTCGTCAAAGCGGTTATGCGGCCGATGCTCTCGGTCAAGGGCGACAGCCTGCCGGTGAGCGCCTTTTCCGCAGACGGCATCTTTCCCGTGGCAACGTCCCAGTACGAAAAGCGCGGGGTGGCCATCAACGTGCCCGAGTGGATCATGGAAAACTGCATCCAGTGCAACCAGTGCGCCATGGTCTGCCCGCATGCGGCCATTCGCCCGGTGCTGCTCACCGATCAGGAGCTGGCCGCTGCACCCAAGGGATTTGAAGCCAAAAAGGCCATGGGAAAGGAGCTGGAAGGCTACCAGTTCAGAGTCCAGGTCAATACCCTGGATTGTCTGGGATGCGGCAACTGCGCCGATATCTGCCCGGCCAAAAAAACCGCCCTGGTCATGAAGCCCATCGAGAGCCAGACCGAGGCCCAGGTGCCCAACCATCAATATGTTCTGACGCTTCCGGTCCGAGACGACCTGACCAAGCGAAACACCGTCAAGGGCAGCCAGTTTTGCCAGCCGCTTCTCGAGTTTTCCGGAGCCTGCGCCGGCTGCGGGGAAACCCCCTATGCCAAGCTGATCACCCAGCTTTTCGGAGAGCGGATGGTCATCGGAAACGCTACGGGCTGCTCGTCGATCTGGGGCGGATCGGCGCCTTCCGTTCCCTACTGTGTCAACAAAGACGGACACGGCCCGACCTGGGGCAATTCGCTGTTCGAGGATCCCGGAGAATTTACCTACGGGATGTTTTTGGGTGCCCTGCAGCAGCGCCGCAAACTGGCCGATCTGGCCAAGCAGGCCATAGAGACCGAGATCGCAGATGAGATCAAGGCTGCACTTTCCGGATGGCTGGAAAACATGAAGGATCCGCAGCAGTCCAAGGCTTATGGCGATAAGCTCAAGGCCATGCTGCCGGTTCATGCCGACCATCCGCTGTTGGCCCAGATCCTGGATCTGTCCGGCCATTTCACGAAACGCTCCTACTGGGTGTTTCTCGGAGACGGGGCCGCCTATGACATCGCCTACGGCGGCATCGACCATGTGCTGGCCGCCGGTGAGGACATCAACGTGATGGTATTTGATACCGAGGTCTATTCCAATACCGGCGGACAGTCTTCCAAGGCCACCCCGACGGGATCGGTGGCCAAGTTTGCCGCCTCGGGCAAAAAGACCGGCAAAAAGGATATGGGGGCCATGGCCATGACCTACGGCTATGTCTATGTGGCCAGTGTGGGCATGGGGGCCAACAAACAGCAGCTGCTCAAGGCCTTGATCGAGGCCGAAGCCTACGACGGACCGTCCTTGATCCTGGCTTACGCGCCGTGCATTAACCATGGGATCAAGAAGGGTATGGGAAAGACCCAGGAGGAAACCCGGCTGGCCGTGGCTTCCGGGTACTGGCCGCTGTATCGATTCAACCCGTTGGCCAAGGCCAGGGGGGAAAATCCCTTTACCTTGGACGGCAAGGCCCCGGATGGCAGTCTGCGGGAGTTTCTGGCCGGAGAGGTGCGCTACGCGTCGCTGGCAAAGACGTTTCCCGATGAAGCCAAACGGCTCGTTGCCACTCTGGAAACCGAGTATCAGGACCGCTTCGAGGCCATGAAGCGCCTGGCTGATCCAATGTCGATCTGCAAACCCGAGGAATCGGCGGCGGTACCGGCAAAATAGGATTCCGTCATTTCAAGAAAACAGTGAAGGCCGCCTGCTCGAATCGAACAGGCGGCCTTTTTTTGGCAAAGGCGTTGGACATGCAAACGCCGATTGCCACTCGAGGCCGGATCTGGTAACTCACAGCCCATGATCCCCACCCAGAACCAAAAACCCTCTGCAAGGCAGGCGCCGGGCAAACGAGGCTGCGTCGGATGCGGCACCTGCTGCCGGAAAGGCGGCCCGGCGTTTCATCTTCAGGATCAGCACCTGATCCGAGAGGGAATGATTCCTCTGGATGCCTTGTATACGATCCGAAAGGGAGAGCTGGCCCGAGACGAGGCCCGCGGACGGCTGGCGCCGGTAGAAAGCGACATCGTTAAAATTCCGCGGAAAAAAGGCACCTGGACTTGCCGCTTTTTTGACGAAGTCTCCAGCCGTTGCACCATCTATTCTTGCCGGCCCCTGGAGTGCCGGGTGCTGACTTGCTGGGATACCCGAGAAGTCCTTCGGGTATATGACCGGCAGCGGCTGACCCGAAGGGATCTGTTAGAGAGGGTACCGGGACTGTGGCCGCTTGTCGAGGCGCACCAGCTGCGCTGCGATTGGGGCCAGATCAGTGCCTGGATCGCGCCGGGAGGCGGCATCGATCAGGCCAATCACCCGGCCTTGAAGGAAATGATTGGCTACGATGAGGCCATGCGTGAGCTTATGGCAGAAAAGGGAATGGATCCGGGCTTGATGCCGTTTCTGTTCGGGCGGCCGTTGGCTGCGGTACTCAAGGCGATATTGGCACCGGTAAACCAAACGGATGCGGCCGCTCACAGGCGATAGGCACCGGGGCGACGGTTGGGGAGAAAATAGCGCATCCGGTGGTTTCGGACCCGATGAATCTTTTCCGCATTCAAATCGGCGACCAGCAACTGCTCTTTTCCGGTAACCTGGCTCACGATCCTGCCGTCGGGGCCGATGACCACGGCCAGGCCGGGAAACTGCATCCCGCAGCCGTTTCTGCCCGTCTGGTTGCAGGCCACGACAAACAGGCTGTTATCAAAGGCGCGGGCCGGAAGATGCCGCATCCAGGAGGCGAGCTTTCCCTCGGGGTCGCCCCGGGGTGAGGCATGGGGGATAAAAATCACCTCGGCGCCGTCAAGGGCCATCCGGGTGGTCAACTCCGGGAAATGGGCGTCGTAGCACAGCTGAATTCCAAATTGCAGGTCGTGGTAGCGAAAAACCGGGGTGCTGTCTCCGGGGGAAAAAAGCCCCCGTTCCACAGGGGCGGTATGCACTTTCCGGTAGACGCCCAGGTGCCCATCGGGAAATGCGGCGATATGGGCGGCAAAACAGCTTCCTTTCGCGGCTTCCAGGGCGCCGGCCAGAATCAGGA
>JBJKSK010000177.1:0-4788 GCA_046704125.1 Desulfobacterales bacterium
TCACGAACCATTCGGGTCATATCCCGGCCGTCGGAATCCAGCTCGGAAAAGATGGTGCCCACTGCATTTTGGCCTAGAATCTCGGTTTCCGAATACCCAAAAAAGCGCTGGGCAAACTCGTTAAAGAAGGTAATCTCTCCAGAGGGAGTCATCCGCAAAATGATGCTGTTGGCATTCTGGACCAGTTCCCGGTATTTGGCCTCACTTTTACGGATGGCGGATTCGGCCCGTTGGCGGTCGCGGATTTCGGTTTGCAGTTTGCGGCTGTATGCCTCCAGTTTTTCCATGAAGATGTTAAAATACCGGGCCAGCTGCCCGACTTCGTCCCGGGAACGGGGATTCATCCGGACGGAGATTTCGCCTCTGGCCCCAGAATAAAAACAGTTCATCAACTCCTGGATGGGATTGGTGATCGATGAACTGATGTAAAGCGTCAGCGGCAAAACGAGCAGAAGCAAGCTGACTAAGGTGAGCGCGATGATGTTTCTGACAGTCTTGACCGGAGCATAGAAGTCATTCAGGTAACCGGTCGAGGCAACGATCCAGTCCAGTTCGGGAATATAGTTAAAGATCACCAGTTTTTCCCGACCGACCTTTTCCCCTGGGTTTTTCCATGAATAAACAATTTTGCCGCTTTTGCGCCGGCAGATCTCCCGAATGATGTACCGCCCATGGGCATCTCGAGCGTTGTAGAAATTGATGCCCCCCAGCTTGGGGTGGATGATCATTTTCCCCTGTCCATCAAAGACATACGAATAGCCGGTTTTACCAAACTTGAGCGACAGGATGCTGTTGCGAAAATCGTTGACGTCGACTAGTTCCCGGAATTCGCTGCGATAGCTCGACACCGATATGATCCAGTCCCAGGGAGCAAAATAGGTCATATACAACGCCTTTGCCCGGGCGTGGGCTTCACCGGGTTTTTTCCAGTTGTACTCGACGTAGCCTTCTTTCAGGGCCATTTGCTCCCGGATAAAGGCGTACCGCGAAAGGTTTACACCCACCAGGGACTTTTTGGGGTCAACCACGATGACCCCTTTACTGTTTAGGCAGTATATGTATCCGGTGGTCCCGATGGTCTGACTGAGCAGGATATCGCGGGCCCGGGCCTTGGCCTCGGCCTCAGAAAAGGTACCATCGCGGTATTGGTTGTAAAAATGCCGGACGATCTCTTTGTTTTTTTCAGCGACGGCCCGCAGCCAATTCTTGATTGAAACATCCGCCGACGTGCGCACCATGTCCAAAATGGCGGCAGTGGTGTTTTTCAGCTCGATTTCGATATTGGTTTCGACGGTTCTGCGGACAAAGGAATTGATGATATAGCCGGCGAGAGAAAACGAAAGGATAAAGACGGCGGAATAACCGAGCAGGAGTTTGTAACGGATGCGAAGGTTGTCGATGGACCGCATCAGTGTCATAAGCGCGTCCCTCCCGCAATGTGCTGTGAAAAATATTTCTCGCAGAGCCGGCTTCCGGACCCTACCATTGCAAACGTTACTCTGCCTGGATGACGGAGGTGATCTCCGGGATCTCCTTTTTGAGCATCCGCTCGATGCCGTTTCGAAGGGTCATCTGAGACATGGGACATCCGGCACAGGCTCCCTTGAGCCGGACTTTCACAACGCCACCGGCCACATCGACGAGTTCCACGTCTCCGCCGTCAGCCTGAAGCATGGGCCGAACCTTGTCGATTAGTTTCTGAACTTTTTCCTTCATGGCATTTCTCCTTATTTTGTTACAAGCGACACGGGCTAAGGCACCGCGCTCCGTTTTTGGTAGTACGTCTTGCGAAATTGGTCAAACGTGTCGGCGATAATAGCCTCCCGGATTCGGGCCATCAGGCGTGTGTAATAATGGATGTTGTGGATCGTGTTGAGCCGGTAGGACAGAAGCTCCCGGGCCGTGTAAAGATGCCGCAGGTAGGCCAGGGAAAAATTTCGGCAGGTATAGCAATCGCAACCCGGTTCCACGGGCCGGTTGTCGTTGCGAAACCGGGCGTTGGCAATGTTGATGGTTCCGGTATCGGTAAACAACTGGCCGTTTCGTGCATTTCGAGTGGGCATGACGCAGTCAAACATGTCGGCTCCCAGCCCCACCAGATCCACCAGGTCCTCGGGAGTGCCAACGCCCATGATGTATCTGGGTTTGGCCTCTGGAAGCGCCGGCAGTGCGGCATCGGCCACCTCCAGCATCAAGGCCTTGGGCTCTCCCACGCTCAGGCCCCCCAGGGCATATCCGGGAAAGTCCATGTCCACTAAAGCCGCGGCGGATTGCGCCCGGAGGTCGGAATACATGCCGCCCTGCACAATGCCAAAAAGCGCTGCCTCTGCCCGCGCCGCTTCCTGCCAGTGAGTCTTGCACCGTTTCGCCCACCGGTTGGTCAGTTCCAAAGCGGCTTGGGCCTGGAGCCGGGTGGCCGGGTAGGCGATACACTGATCCAGGCACATCATGATGTCCGAACCGATGCTTTTCTGGATCTCAAGGGCCCGCTCGGGCGTCAACAGATGTCGGGAGCCGTCGATGTGTGACTGGAAGGCGGCGCCTTGCTCGCTGATCTGGGTCAGCTTGGCCATGGAAAAAATCTGAAACCCGCCGCTGTCGGTGAGTATCGGACGCGGCCAGTTCATGAATCGGTGCAGTCCCCCGAAGCCATCCAGCACCTGGCATCCGGGTCGCAGATAAAGATGATAGGTATTGCCCAGGATGATCTGCGCGCCGCAGTCGGTCAAATCCTCGGGAGACAAGGACTTGACCGTTCCCAGGGTGCCCACCGGCATGAATACGGGCGTGTGGATCGTCCCGCGGGAAGTCTCGATTCTGGCGGCCCGGGCTCGGGTGGTAGTGGATTTTGCGATGATTTGAAAATGAAGCACGGCGTTATGATAATCGTTTGATGGGTTATGCGCTGCATTTCGCCTTGGGTGCCATAGACCAGGCGGATGCCAGCGAGATTAAAAAGGCGTCATCCGGCCACGGTCATTTCTATGCAATGAACATGGCATCCCCATAGCTGAAAAATCGATACTGGCTGGCCACGGCCTGGGCATAGGCGGAAAGCACGGTTTCCCGGCCGGCAAAGGCCGAAATCAGCATCATCAGCGTCGATTTGGGCAGGTGAAAATTGGTCACCACGGCATCCACGACCTTAAACCGGTATCCCGGGTAGATGAACAGGTCGCAGGCTCCGCTGCCGGGTTTGATCCGGCCGTGAGCGTCCGCGGCATACTCTAACGTCCGGATGCTGGTGGTACCCACGGCCACCACCCGCCCGCCGCGCGCCTTTGCCGCATGGATGGCCGTCGCGGCGGCTTCGGAGATGAAAAAGTGCTCCGCATGCATCCGATGTTGGCGGATATCCTCGACACGCACGGGCAAAAAGGTACCGTATCCCACATGCAACGTAATCGCTTCCAGTCCAATTCCCTTGTCTCGGATGCACTCCAGCAGATTGTTGGTAAAATGAAGCCCGGCCGTCGGCGCCGCTATAGCCCCGCGTTGCGCGGCGTATACCGTCTGATAACGCTGGCGGTCTGTGCCTGGCCCCTGGTGCGCATCCCGGCGAATATAGGGTGGCAGCGGCACGTGGCCGATTCGGTACAGCACCTGATCGAAATCTCCGGGAGTGTCGAAGCGTAACGTGTATAGCCCATCGGCACCGTCAAGGACCTGGGCACTGAGTTCGCTTCCCAGAAAAAGCGTCGAGCCGGATCGAAGCCCCTTTGACGCTCGAACCATGCACGAAGAGACAAAGACCCCGATTTCCCGCAACGATTTTATGCCTGCGGCATAATCGAGAATAAGCACTTCCACCTTCCCGCCGGTTTCCTTATGTCCCAACAGGCGGCCCGGAACCACCTCGGTGTCGTTGACCACCAGCAGATCCCCGGGCTTGAGCAATTCGATCAGATCGCAGAACCCGTGATGGGAGACTTGACCGGTGCGCCGGTCAAGGGCCATGAGCCGGGATTGGTCTCGGCATGACACCGGATGCTGGGCGATGAGTGCCTCGGGAAGGTCATAATCGTAATCTTCGATGTCAAACACCGCGTTACTTTCTCCCCAGAAACACGAGAAACAGCCCGGCGGCCATCAATATAAAACCGAATCGTCTCAAGGCGTCATCGGGCATATTCAGCAGTTTGGCCACTACCCGTTTCATCTTTTCGGGAAACGCGAAATAGGGCAGCCCTTCCACGATCATCACCATTCCCATCACACATAGAAAAAAATCCATGGGGAAAACCTGAAATCCGAACCGTTATGAACCAAAATCAAAAATCGGCGGCTTTGGCAGCCCGAAAAACCACCCCGCCCTGTTGCACCACAACGTTGGGCAAGCTTCTGCCCGCTTGGTAAATTTTGTTTTATAGCCATTGGAAATGGGCCTTGTCAAAACAAAACACGCTGGAGTTTCCCAGGCCTTTGGCTGTCGACGTTTCCCGGTGTTGGCGAATAGGTTTGCAATTTTCAACAAAATAACGTATTTTTGATCGATTTGGCGATGCATAAGCATCTTGGGGCACTCTTTTTTTTCTGCAGTCTCCGGTTTGTATTTCAACGGCTTTGCTGAAACGACGGGATAAGGCCTTGAATTGCGCTTCATAGAAATGATAGACAGAAAAGCTGCAAATCAGGGTACATCGGATCGGTTTCCGGATTTGGGCGATGGCCGCCTGGGCCACAAGGCAAGGGATCGGCAATGCCTGCGGAAAGGGCAGATGCCCATAAGAAAGGACTTTTAGCTCCCTTTGGGGGGGAGCGATGGCGACAACGGGGGGGTCAAGACGG
>JBJKSK010000178.1:0-11443 GCA_046704125.1 Desulfobacterales bacterium
GCCCGGACCGTCCTCGGGCCGGATCGGGCGCAACTTGACCACAGTACCATCGGCCAATTCGATGAGCTGCTCCAAATCCTTGGGGTAGGGACAGATGGCCAGCGGTCGGCCTGCGGGAGCCTCAGCAATCCAGATGCGTGCATCCAGGGCCATGACCCCGTTTTCGTCGGCCATTAGCGGGTTGATCTCCAGTCTCGCGATCTGGGCCAGATCGCAGATCATCTGGGAGACCTTGACTATGGCAAAGGCAACGGCCGATTGATTGGCCGCCGGGGTGCCTCGAAAGCCTTCCAGCAGTCGAAAAATCCGGGTTTGTTCCATCACCTCTTTGGCCAGGTGCATGTTTAGCGGTAAAAGCGCCAGAGCCGTATCTGCGATGGCTTCCGAGGCGGTCCCGCCGTGGCCAAACTGCAACACGGGGCCAAACAAGGCGTCGTTGGCCACTGCCACCATCAGCTCCCGGGCATGGGCGCGCCGGATCATCGGCTGCACGGCAAATCCGGAAATGCGTGCACCGGGCCGGGCCCGGTGCACCAGTTCTAACATGGCCTCGGCCGCAGCCCGTACCGTGTCGGGTAAATCCAGGTCTAGGGCCACGCCGCCCACATCGGTCTTGTGGATGATATCGGGTGAGACGATTTTTAGTGCCACGGGTCCGGTTATTTCAGCGGCGATTTTTTCTGCCGCCTCCGGGCTTTCGGCCAAACAAGTTTGGGTCACCGGGATCTTGTAGGCGGCCA
The DNA here is from genome assembly GCA_046704125.1 of Desulfobacterales bacterium. Taxonomy (GTDB): domain Bacteria; phylum Desulfobacterota; class Desulfobacteria; order Desulfobacterales; family JBJKSK01; genus JBJKSK01. The sequence goes on from JBJKSK010000178.1 coordinate 741, forward strand.
AAACCGCCTTGGCATCGATTTCGGTAAGCCAGGCCCGGCCTTTAGCCAGGCTGCCAGCGATAATATTTTGGGCCGTCTGGGTGTCGGGCTGAAAGGTTTCGGGGACATCAGGTGGAATCTCCATCAGCAGGTCCTGGCTCTTGCGGTAGCGCACCATCTGCATAAACGCCCGCACGGCATCGGCAGGTAGCCGATAGGCGGCAATACCGCTTTCCGTGAACAGGGCCCTGGCGCCTGCAGCGCTTGTTTCACCGATCCAACAGGCCAATATCCCCTTGTTTTGGACTTTATAGGGGTTTTGTTTCACCGTTTCGATCAGCGCCTGGGCCGCTTCGCTGCTTGACGTCACGGCACTGGGACAGTTGATGGCCAATACGGCATCCACGCCTGGATCATCGAGCAGCACCGAAAGGGTATCTCTATAGCGTTTTCCGGTGGCATCCCCGATGATGTCGATGGGATTTTCCCTCGACCAGGCCGTTGGCAGTAAGGCATATAGCCGGGTCATGGTTTCCGGGGAAAGAACGGCCAGACGACCGTTTTTGTCGATGAGCACATCGGTGGCCATCCTGCCCATGGAAGCACCGTTGGTAACGATGGCCAGCCGGTCGCCGGAAAAAGGCCGAGCCACGGCAAGGGTTTGCACTGAATCAAACAGGGCCTGCATGTCGGTGACTCGCAGCATCCCGGCGCGACGAAAGGCGGCATCGTAAACGGCATCGCTGTCAAACCCGGCATCGGTGAAAGCCGCGGCGGTCCGGACGCTTTCCGGGTGCCGTCCGGCTTTGACCACGATGACCGGTTTGACCCGGGCGGCGGCCCGGGCCGCCGACATGAACTTGCGTGCGTGGGTGACTGCCTCGATATAAAGTAATATGGCCCGGGTCTGAGCGTCATTGGCCAGGTAGTCGAGCATGTCGCCAAAATCGATATCGGCCATGTCCCCGAGAGACACGACGTGGGAAAACCCGATGCGCCGGGATGTGGCCCAGTCCAGCACCGAGGTGAGCACCGCAGTGGACTGGGCTAAAAGGGCGAGTTTTCCGGGAAGCGCACGCACGTGGGCAAAACTGGCGTTTAAGCCGATACCCGGGACCATTATCCCCAGACAATGAGGACCGGCGATTCTCAGCAGGTGGGGCCGGGCGGCCGAAAGCATCAGGGATTGAAGGCTTTGGCCTGTCGGATCATGAGTTTCGGCCAATCCGGCGCTGATGACCACGGCAGCCTTGGTGCCGCGATTTCCCAGTTGGCCGATAAGTTTCGGGAGCGTGTCCGGCGCAGTGGTGATCACGGCCAGATCCGGTACAGCAGGCAGAGCGTTTAGGTCCGGAAACTTCGTATGACCCAGGATGTGGCCGCCGTTCGGGTGAACGAGATACACGGGCCCGGAAAAACCTCCGGAAAGGATGTTTTTGGTGACCACCGCGCTGATGGAGCCTGGCGTTTCACTGGCTCCGACGATTACGAGGGAAGACGGCTTCAAAAGACGATCAAGGTTCCGGACGGTCATAAAAAATTCCTTGAGTATGGGCCGTACGGCTTCACTGGCTTTTCCAATACGGCTTAAAATTTGATATTCGATATTGGAAATTTCATGATAGGATTGAGGTGTCTTCTGAATCCTTGTCCAGTTGCCTATCCTTGAGAAGGCGGCGCATGATCTTGCCGGCCCTGTTTTTTGGAATTTGATCACACCAGGTAATCTCCCTGGGCGCCAGAGCGGCTCCGAGCTGTTTTCTGGCAAAGGCCATCAGCTGGGCTTGCAGATTCTTTTCCGGGTCGATTCCGGGGCGCAGGCAGATAAAGGCCTTGATCCGTTGCCCGAGCATGGGATCGGGCAATCCGATAACAGCTGCTTCCAGCACGGCCGGATGGGCCAACAGTACGCTTTCGATTTCAAACGGTCCCACTCGGTGACCTGAGCAGGTGATAATCTCGTCGGCGCGTCCCACGAACCAAAAATACCCGTCTTTATCTTTGCGGGCCAGATCCCCGCTGAGATACCAGCCGCCAGAAAAGCATTCGGCATACCGCTGCGGCTCTCCCAGATAGCCCCGAAACATTGATGGCCAGCCGGCGGCGATGGCCAGTTCTCCTGTTTCTTCAGGGGCTGTGACCGCCTCGATACGTCCGTCGGCATCACGGGTGACAAGGCAAGCCTGGATGCCGGGCACCGGGCACCCCATGGAACCTGGCCGGATGGTGTCCCCAGGCCGGTGGGCGATCATGATGGCGCCGGTTTCCGTCTGCCACCAAGTGTCGTGGATTTCATGCCCCAAGGCTTTTTGGCCCCAGAGGACGGTTTCGGCGTGAAGTGGCTCACCCACACTGAAAACCAGGCGAAGACGCGACAAATCCCAACGACGGCAAAGATCGTCGCCTAACCGCATGAGTCGGCGAAGGGCCGTGGGAGCCGTGTACCAGACCGTGATACGGTTTTTGGCCAGGGTGTCCATCCAGTCGGCGGCATCAAATCCGCCTGGATACAGGATGCTGGTGGCTCCGCAGGTCAGCGGGGAGATGACGCCGTAGGAGATGCCCGTGACCCAGCCGGGATCTGCTGTGCACCAGTAGGTATCCCCGGGCTGCAAATCTAGCACGCAGCGTCCGGTCATGGCATGGGAGAGCACCGCTTGATGCACATGCACCGCCGCTTTGGCTGCACCAGTGGTGCCGCTGGTAAAATGATAGATGGCCGGTGTTTCCGGGTCGGTATGCTGGATGGAAAATCGTTTTGAACTCCGTGCCAGAAGCCGGGAAAGTGAAAGCACGCGGGAATCCATCGAGTCGGGGACATCGGTGAGCAGCACAACTTCTATTCCGGGCAACCGGGTCATAATGGGCGCGAGTTTTTGGCGGTAGATCCACTCGGTGGTCACCACGGCTTTGGCCCGGCAACGGGAAAGTCGCTGAAAGATGGGCTCCGGTCCGAAGGCGGCAAACAAAGGGGTAAAAACCGCCTGGTGCTTCCAGCACCCCAGGGCTGTGGCCACCAGGTCGGGCCCCGGTCCCACGAGGCTGGCCACCGCATCTCCGGCCCGGATGCGCAGGTCAACCAGGAGGTTGGCCATCCGGTTGCTTTGGGCCTCCAACTGGCCGAAGGAAAGCCGGCTCCGTGATCCCTCAGGATCTGGCCAGGACAGGGCGATTCGATCACGCCCGGAGCCATGCGCATGACGGGAAACCGCCACATCGGCAATATTAAGGCTTTCCCCGGGTTTCCAAAACGTTTGGCCTGAAACGGCTTTGGCCTTGGTGCCGGAATGAAGCTTAGACGGCCCTGCCTGTTGAAGGGAGGTTCCCCGAGATTTCATCGGTTTCTCCTTTTAGACTTTAGGCTTTCGGCTGTTATGCACCGAGTTTTGGACCAAAGCCGCGCGTCCAAAGCAACCTTTAGCCGCTGCTACAGCCTTTCCTCCAAGACGTGCCTTAAATACCTTCCCGTATGCGAGGCCTCGATAGCCGTTAACGCTTCGGGTGTGCCGGTGCCCACGACTTGACCTCCGGCACCTCCGCCTTCCGGACCCAGATCGATGAGATAGTCGGCGGACTTGATCACATCCAGGTTGTGTTCAATGACAATTACCGTGTCGCCGGTTTCCACCAACCGGTCGAGTACGGTCAGAAGCCGGCAGATGTCATCTATGTGGAGCCCGGTGGTGGGCTCATCAAGGATGTAAATTGTGCTTCCGGTGCCTTTCTTGGAAAGTTCCCGGGACAGTTTGACTCTCTGGGCTTCACCTCCCGAAAGAGTGGTGGCCGGCTGACCAAGATGAATATATCCCAGTCCCACGTCCACCAGAGTCTGGAGCTTGCCTCGTATGGCTCCGATACCTGAAAAGACGGTTAGCGCCTGGTTGACCGTCATATCCAGGATGCCGGCAATGCTGCGGCCCTTGTAGCGAACCTCCAGGGTCTCGCGGTTGTAGCGTTTGCCCTTGCAGACGTCGCAGGTGACATAGACATCGGGAAGAAAGTGCATCTCGATTTTGATGACACCATCTCCGGTGCAAGCCTCGCAACGGCCTCCCTTGACGTTGAAGGAAAACCTTCCAGGCTTGTATCCTCGTACCCTGGCATCGGGGGTGCGGGCAAACAGGTCCCGGATGTGGGTGAAAACCCCCGTATAGGTGCCGGGGTTGGAGCGAGGGGTTTTCCCGATGGGTGACTGGTCGATGTGAACCACCTTGTCCACATGCTCCAGACCCAGGACATCGGTGTGAGCAGCCGCGGGCATTCTGGACTGGTGCAGCCGCTGAGCCAGTGCCCGGTAAAGGGTTTCGAGCACCAAGGTCGATTTTCCCGATCCGGACACCCCGGTGACACAGATAAACGTTCCCAAGGGAAAGCAGACATCGATTTGTTTGAGGTTGTTGCCGCAAGCACCTACGATTTTTAGCACTCGTCCGTTTCCTGTGCGGCGCGCAACCGGCACGGCAATGCGCCGTTTCCCGGAAAAATACTGACCCGTGAGTGATTCCGGAGCCAAACCAATTTCTTCGGGGGGTCCTGAAAAAACCACTTGTCCGCCGTGCACGCCAGCCCCCGGGCCCATATCCACCACGTGATCGGCGGCCCGGATGGTTTCTTCATCATGTTCCACCACCAGCACGGTATTTCCCAGATCCCGCATCTGCTGCAAAGTGGCCAGCAGCCGCTGGTTATCACGCTGGTGCAGCCCGATACTGGGTTCATCCAGCACATAGATCACTCCGGTGAGCGTGGAGCCGATCTGAGTGGCTAACCGGATTCTCTGGCTCTCACCGCCTGAAAGGGTGTAAGCGGCCCGATCCAGCGTCAGATACGACAGGCCCACATCGTTTAGAAATGAGAGTCTTCCTGCAATTTCCTTGATGATCCGCCGGGCAATGAGGGCTTCTTGTTTGGATAGATTCAGTTGCTGGAAAAAGGATATGGCCTCGGCAACGGTTAACGATGTGACCTGGGCGATGTTTTTATGTCCGACCCGTACCGAGCCACTGGTTGGATTGAGCCTGGAACCATGGCATTCGGGGCAGGGGGAGATGTCCATATAGCGCCGAATCTCTTCCCGTGCAGCGTTGGAGTCGGTTTCCTCATAGCGGCGCTTGAGACCGGGTATGATCCCTTCAAATGCCTTTTGATAAGTCTGGCGCCTGTTGCCTTTTTCGAAGTAAAAGGCAATTTCGGTTTTCCCCGAGCCGTAAAGCAGTACCTCCTGAAACTTTTTGGGCAGATCCTTGAAAGGGGTGTGGATGTCCGTTTCGTAATGGGCTGTCAGTGCATCGAGAAACTCCATGAAATGGACCGTGTTGCGGTTGGCCCACACGCTTATGGCCCCTTCCCGCAGGGACAGGTGGGCATTGGGCACAATTTTATCCGGATTAAAGGCGTTTACACTCCCCAGGCCATCGCAGACCGGACACGCCCCGTGAGGAGAGTTAAAGGAGAAACTGGCCGGTGAAAATTCCGGGCAGGTGATACCGCAGGCTAGGCACACGGCCTTTTCACTAAATTCCATGGGCGTGGCTCCGAGCACATCGATAGCGATTCGCCCTCCGGATTGGGCCATGGCCAGTTCCAGCGAGTCGGCCAAGCGATTGCGGATACCGGCTTTGAGCACCAGACGGTCCACCACCACGTCGATGGCGTGAATCGGATTCGGCCCGCTGGTGGTCACCCTGTCGATTTCCATCGGCTCGCCGTTAATGCGCACCCGGGCAAACCCGTCTCTTTTTAGGCGTCTGACCACCTTTGCCGTCCCTTCCCGGAAGGGGGCGGCAAGCGGCGCCAAGACCATCACACGGGTTCCGGGCTCCAGTGCCAGGATCTGGTCGATAAAGGGATCCAGGGAGCGAGCCGCGATGGGCTGTCCGCAGCTTGGACAATGGGCCGTGCCGACTCGCGCAAAGAGCAATCGCAGATAATCGTAGATTTCCGTGACCGTGCCCACCGTTGATCTGGGGTTGTGGCTGGCCGCTTTTTGCTCGATGGCAATGGCCGGTGACAATCCTTGGATGAAATCCACATCGGGTTTTTCCATCTGACCGAGAAACTGTCTGGCATAGGTGGAAAGCGATTCAACGTAACGCCGCTGGCCTTCGGCATACAGGGTATCAAAGGCCAGAGAGGATTTACCCGATCCGGAAAGTCCGGTGATGACGATCAACCGGTTTTTGGGCAGATCCAGATCGATGTTCTTGAGATTGTGCTGTCTGGCCCCCCGAATGATGAGCGTATTGGATTCCATGGTAGACGCCGGCTTAAAGGGTGAGGATCGAATCGGATCGGTAGAAGATGTCCTCAATATACAGGGGGAATCGGTGCTTTTCAAACGAATTCCCAGATAGTTGTATCGAGGATGGCAGAGAGGCCGTGTTCAGTTTGCGAATGCGACTTGAAAGGAGGCACCGGGTCCAGGATCTGGATTCCCGGCCGTCGTCTAAGCGCAATGTCTGAAAGCCAAAAGTCTAAATCATTGCGAATTCGAAAGATTGAAAATCATAGAAAATCAGAGAAAATAAGAGAAAAAATCATCAGTCGCCTTTGTTGAAAGAAAGCCTATATCTTTCAATCTGCTTAAGATTTTTGGAAAAAATGGGTGAGCTGAAAAAGGCCATATTTAAGCCCAGTTGCGCCTTAAAACTTCAAAAAATATAATTAAAACAGTTAGAAAAGGATTGTTCAAAACCGATTCGAGAATAGGGCAAAATCTGATTTTATCCGGTTTGACACTCCGGGCACAACGCCATAGGTTGACACCTGCGTTTAGGGAAATTTCTTTTCTAATCTGTAATATTCTTTAAAAATCGTTCGGATTTGTTTATGCCTTACGATTTATCTCCTCTCCGCCATATATTTGCAGCTTTTCGGCAAGGATTGAATTCGGGAAACGGCCGGCTCGTTTTTTGATCATTGGGCTGTGTGGCGCGCAGATGGGTTATATAATAATCGACATTTATCATTCATACCCGGGTATCGAGTCATTATTCCTATGGAAACACTTTGGAAAGAGGTCAAATCGGCAATCAAGTCGTGTGTTCCCGGACATTGTTACCGGATGTGGATTGATCCGGTGGATTTTGACCGGATGACCGAAGATCAGATCGTGCTCAACGTTCCCAACTTTTTCTCCCAGAAACGGGTCCGGGAACAATATGGTCAGTTGATCGAATCCGAGTTTGCCAAGCGCACGGGAACCCGTTTGAATGTCTTACTGGAGGTGCTTGACCCGAATCATGCCAGGGGAAAAACCGTTTCGGCCATCGTTCAGCAGCTGGTTTTGCCCGGTGAGCAGTTCCATGCCTGCGGCGGGCGGATGCTGCGCCGGGATTTTACCTTCGATCGGTTCGTGGTGGGAAAAAACAACGATTTCGCCTATTCGGCGGCCTTGTCCCAAGCCTGCCGAAAGCAAAACAGCCAGACATCGCTGTTTTTGTTATCCAAAACCGGCTTGGGCAAAAGCCATCTGTCCCAGGCCATCGGTCACCAGGTGCTAAAGGAAAACCCCAAGGAACGCGTCTATTACATCACGGCCGAGGATTTCACCAATGAGATGGTCACGGCCTTGCGCACCGATGCCATCGAAGGGTTTAAAGAAAAATACCGCAGTGGCTGTGACGTTTTGTTGATGGAAGACGTGCACTTTCTTACCGGCAAGGATCGAACCCAGATGGAGTTGGCTCTTACGCTGGATTATCTTTTTGATGCCAACAAAAAGATAATCTTTACCAGTTGCTACCTTCCCGGAGATATCCCCAAGATGAGTTCGCAGCTGCGATCCCGGTTGTCCTGTGGGTTGATTTCAGGTATCGAGGCGCCCGATTTCCAGACTCGGGTGCGTATCCTCCAGAAAAAGGCAATGGCCAAAGGATTTGATATTCCCCCGGCGGTTATCGACTATATGGCCAGTGAGCTTACCGACGATGTCCGGCAGATGGAAAGCGGTATGATCAGCCTGGCGACGCGCTCTAAACTGTTGGGTTGTGCCATTGATGTTCCACTGGCTGAAAGCATCATTAAAAATTATAGCTGCAGTAACTCGAAGAAAATTACCATCGATGCGATCAAGAAACTCGTGTGCCAGGAGTTTAACATTACGCTGGCCGACATCGTTTCTCGCTCCCGAAAGCAAAGCATCGTGCGCCCACGGCAGGTGGCCATTTTCCTATCCCGAAAATACACCGACTCCCCGCTTCAAGCCATCGGGAAGAGTTTTAACCGGTATCATGCCACGGCGATGCATTCCATCAACGCCGTGGAAAAAGATATCCAGGCCAACGGACCCTTGGAAAAGCAGGTGGAATTTCTCTCCAAAAAACTAGAATCCGGCAAATTTTAAGCCACGCTATGCCAGACAAGACTGATGCCTTTTATGCTGGTGGCCAGTGGAGTCGCTTACACTCCATCGATTTAGACGCCAAGGAAGATAGATCTGGTTTGTCTACGGCTCTACAGAGAAATCCGAGGTATTTTGCAGATGGATGGGGGTCGGGCTACTGGATTCGAAATACCATGGCCTCGGGTGAGGTCAGTTCTTCAATTATTTCCGTTCGAATTTTTTGATCCTGCTCGATGATGCATCTGAGGCTTAAAATGCAAAGCCTTTTGCAGATCAGATTTCGGCCGCTGAAATTGCCGAAACAGCCCACGTGATCGTCGATAGAAACATTTATTTTTAGACCCTTTTTCATTCCAAATCCTTTAAGTCCAGTAAAGAGAGCATCTCCGCGTGGATTTTGCCGTTGGTGGCCAGCAGTTGCCTTTTATTCACTTGGTAGGCAAGACCTGAAAAATCAGTCACCACAGCGCCTGCCTCCCGGGCGATGAGACACCCGGCGGCCGTATCCCAAGGGTTGAGGTCTTGCTCCCAAAAACCCTCGACGCGACCGCAGGCCACATAGCATAGGTCCAGGGCCGCAGAACCAAGCCGCCGGACGCCCTGACTGGCGGAAAGACAGCGGACAAATCGATTCATCAGGGGAGTGAGCTGACGTTTAAAGTCGTAGGGAAAACCGGTGACCAGAAGGCTGTCTTGGATGCTGCCGATGCCAGATACTGAAATGGGCACCCCGTTTAGCCGGGCGCCCTGTTTTACCATGGCGGTAAACAACTCACCGGTGACAGGATTCAGCACAATGCCAACGGTGAGTTCGCCCTCTAAAACAAAAGCGATGGAAACAGCAAACAGCCCCAGCCCATGAGCAAAATTCGTGGTTCCGTCCAACGGATCGATGATCCATTGGCAACCGTTGTCCCCGGCGCTGATACCGCTTTCTTCGGCGAGGACGCTATGGCCGGTAAAGGTTTGCCGGATCGTATGGATCACGGCGGCCTCGGAAGCCAAGTCGGCGGCGGTCACCAGATCGATGGCGCCTTTTTTGTCGATGTGGGTCAACCGGTCCAAGTGATCAAGAATGGCTTGTGCCCCGTTGCGTGCAGCGGCGATGCCGACACGCTGTATTTGTTCGATCTCCATGACGTGCAAACTATAAGAAAATGACAGGTGATGTCAACTGTCTTTCCAACTCATCACGGGGTATGGCTTGCATCATCCGGCTCAGAGGGTGGAAATGCCGTCGAAAGCGAACCGATGGTTTGTTGCAGGCAATCGATAAGCGGCACCAGGGATCGAGCTTCGGTGGCCGAAACCAAAACCCCTTCACAGCGGTTGACGAGGTACTGGCGCTGTCTTGCAGAAATTCGGTCCTGTTTGTTCAATACCCGGATCATGGGACGGTTCTCGAGCCCAAGCTCGGTTAGAATCCGTTCCACGCTCTGGATTTGCTCCTGATGCCTGGGGTTGCTCACGTCGATGACATGCAGCAGCAAGTCTGCGTTTTCAAGCTCTTCTAAGGTCGCCCGAAAGGCTACCATGAGATCCTTGGGCAGGTTTTTGATAAAGCCCACGGTATCGGTGACGATCACTTCCAGGTCCCGGGGAAAGCGCAGCCGGCGGCTGGAGGGATCCAGTGTGGCAAAGAGCCGGTTTTCAGCCAGCACGCGACTGTGGGTCAATGTGTTGAGCAGGGTGGATTTCCCCGCGTTGGTGTAACCGATGATGGAGATAACCGGTAGCCCCTTCTTACTGCGTCGGGAGCGCTGCTGCCGGCGTTGCTTTCTTAACTGCTCCAGGGCTTTTTCCAGGCGGTGGATCCGCTCCCTGGCGCGGCGCCTGTTGACCTCCAGTTTGGTTTCACCGGGGCCGCGGCCGCCGATGCCCCCGGTGAGCCGGCTCATGGCGGTGTTTTTGGTCACCAGGCGCGGCAGCAGGTATCTGAGCTGGGCCAATTCTACCTGAAGCTTGCCTTCCCGCGATTTGGCCCGCTGGGCGAAAATATCCAAGATCAATTGGGTGCGATCGATGACTTTCAAATTGATTTGATCCGTGATGGTGCGAATCTGGGAGGCGTTTAGCTCCTGATCAAAGATCAAAAGACTTACCGCCTTATGAAGCGCGGTAATGGCCAGCTCATGCAGCTTGCCGCGGCCCATCAGCGTGCGGGAATCGACTCTGGCTCGCAGCTGCAACTCGCGTCCGGCCACCGAAATTCCCACCGAGCGGCACAGTTCCTTTAGTTCATCTAAGGAATCCAACGCCTTGGACCGGGGCTCGGATGTGACGCTGACCAGAAGCGCCTGCTCCAGGCCGGGATCGGCCCTGCGAAGAACCGGAAGTTGGGCCATCTCGGCCTCAAGGGCGGCAATCATATCCAGACACC
>JBJKSK010000179.1:0-4342 GCA_046704125.1 Desulfobacterales bacterium
AGGCAATTCCCGTATCGAGGCTAAAATCGGTGATGGCCAGTCGAATTCCGATTTTTTCATATTTTCCAAGCATCTCGCGCACCAGGGCATCGGTGGCCGAGTCGGGGTCAATGGCGGCGGTCTGCATCCGGTTTCGACTGATCAGCGATGACACGTGGCGCTCCACGATTTCGCAGATGCCCTGGCTGAGCGCTTCTTCCTGGCAGTTTCCCGCCGATGGGCCGTTGAACTCGTTGATGGCGTAAAACCAGTCGAAGGGAACCAGTACCGGCTGGTTCCGGGTGAGGTTGTAGCCCCAGGTCCATTTCATCGGCAGCGTCTCGAAAATCGGCCGGGTGATGGAAAGCTCTTTTTCCGCGTCATCGTGGACGGTTTGCGCCACCTGCGAAAAGCCCATCGCCTGGTCTTTGACCTCGCGGTAGGTGGCGGTGATGAAATTGGAGGGATTTTTCACGAAACTGAAAAAAGAGAACCGTTCGGCAAGCTCCATCACCGCACTGGCTTCGGATTGGGCCGGGGTGCCGCCTTTTCCCATCTGTTTGCGGGTTCCGATGACCGAAGAGGCGTCTTTGCCGCATCGGCTGAAAAAAACCGGGATGCCCAGCCGGCCGGTGTCGATGCGCACCGTTTCGGCCAAAATATCCAGATCCAGCTGTTTCAGGTGGTGGCGAAACCGGGAAACGGTCTGCTCGGGGCTCAGAATCTTGTCCTGGTCCAGGGTATAGGTTTTAAAGGCGTCGTTTAGCGTGATCGTATATGGTGAAATCATGTTTTCCTAACTCCCGGGCGGGCTTGCGCCCGCCACTTAAATGTCTGAAAGAAAAAAGCCGATGCCACGGGGCGTCTTCCGGAAGGCCGCCAAAATCTGGCGGCGCTGACGTCTAAAAGCTTACAGCACGGCGGTCAAAGCCCGCTTTAGTGCCTTACCCTTGGAATCGTGAAAAAAAACAAGAATTCTATCCACGGATTTTCAGCAATGATCTTTTCCTACAGCCTGAAGCCTATAGGCTACAGCCTAGCGGGCATAGCCCGCCTTAGCACAATTAAAAATGAAAGTTGACCTCTTTTTTGGTTTGACCCCGGCAGCTAAGTCTGCTATCTGAACAGCGTTTTTGAAATCGTGGGGATGTAGCTCAGCTGGGAGAGCGCAGCGTTCGCAACGCTGAAGTCGAGGGTTCGAATCCCTTCATCTCCACCAGATGAAAGCCAGGGGGCTTGCCGGTTGGGCAAGCCCCTTTTTGTTGCCGGCGGCCCCTTGGGGCTCAGGAAAGGCCAAAGACGGTTTCGATGTCCGCGGGATCGTATCCCAGGCCATAGGCTGTGCGGCTGTCCAGGGAGACATCGGCGGCTCTGGGGACGTTGCCGGCGGCATCGGCCAGATGCACGGCAAAAATGTTGTCGGAGCCAACCCCTATGGCTTTGGCCAGCAGGCAGCCCATTTCATGGCGGGACAGGCGGCGCCGGCCGCCGAGATGAATCGTTTTCCCCGGCCAGTCCAGGGACTGGAGCAGGCCGCGGGCGGCACTTCTCGTGTCTACCGGGGTTCTGAATTCATCGTCATACAGATACAAGGGCAAGCCGCCTTGCAGGCTTTTTACCATGTGGACAAAAAACGAACCGTGCCGGTCTTTTCCAGGGCCGATGAGAAGCGGCAGGCGACAGATGGTGGCGTCGGCAAATCGGTTTCGCACTAGTTTTTCGGCCGCCACTTTCTGTCTTCCGTAATGGTTTGCCGGCCCGACGGGATCGGTTTCGCGATACGGCGCATGGTTTCCATCAAAGACCAGATCCGTTGAGGTAAACACCAGCGAAATGCCCTTTTCGGCGCAAAGCGCGGCGATACAACCTGACGCGAAAACATTGATGGCCCGGGTCAAATCGGGGCGGGTCTGGCACAAGTCGGGCTTGGAGGCCGCCGCGGCGTGGATTACGGCGTGGGGACGAAAGGAGGCAAAAACGCCGGCGATGGAGGCCGTGTCGGTCAGATCCAGGCACCGGCAGTCCGCCCCGGGCACCTCGGGGCAAAACCGATTCCCGACGGCGCAAACCCTCCAGCGGTTGACGGCTTCCCGGCACAGGGCTTGGCCCAGATAACCGCTGGCCCCCGTGACAAGCAGTCTTTGCATGGCCCTACTTTAGCTTGACCAGAAATTCGCTGATCCGGTTGCCGTCCATTTTTCTGACGATCACGGCAAATTTGCCCAGGGCAATTTCCTCGTTTTCCCGGGGGATCCGGCCGGTTTTTTCGAGAATGTAGCCGGAAAAAGTGTCGTATTCATAGGATTCGGGGATGCTCATGCCGGTCTTGGCATTGACCTCGTCCACTTCGCTTTTTCCCAGAACCACCCATTCCTTGGCACCGAGGGAGACGATGTGCGGCTCCTCCTTGTCGGTCTCGTCGGATATTTCTCCAAAAATTTCCTCGATGGTGTCTTCCAGGGTAATCAGCCCCGACACCCCGCCGTATTCGTCTACTACGATGGCCATGTGCTGCTTTCGTTTCTTGAACTGATGAAGCAGCTTGTCCAGTTTTTTGTTCTCGGGGACAAAGTAGGGCTCGCGGATGATTTTCTGGATGTCCACGGGCGTCTCGGAGATAATCTGGTGCATGAACAGGTCCTTGACGTTGAGGATGCCGATCACGTGATCGATGTTGCCGTCGATCACGGGGATGCGCGTGTAGCCGGACCGGGCGATTTCTTCCATCGGCATCGGTGCGTTGGCCTGCACGACAAACATGTCGGCCCTGGGGGTCATGATCTCCGAGGCGCTGGTGTCGTCAAACTCGAAGATGCTGTGAATCATCTCCCGCTCTTCTTCTTTTATCTCGCCATCTTCTTCTACCACCTCGACGAAGGTCATCAGTTCCTCTTCGGTCACTTTATGGATCTTCTGGACCTTTCCGGTAAGCAGCGGGATGAAATTGAGAAAGAAGATAATCGGTACAAAGACGATGGAAAGCCAGTAGATCGGGTAGATGGTCAGCCTGCCGATGAGGATGTTGTTTCGGGTCGCCAGCGATTTGGGGAAAACCTCTCCGAACACCAGAATCAGAAGCGTCATGATGCCGGTGGCGATGCCCAGCGCATAATCGGGAAACAGTCGCAGGGCGAGGGTGGTAGCCAGCGCGGAAGCGCCGACGTTGGCCAGGTTGTTGCCGATTAACACGGTGGTCAGCAGCCGGTGCGGGTCTTCCTTCATACGCCAGATCAGCGTGAAGGCCCTGGCCTTGTCTTTGGCCAGGTGTCTGGCTTTGGTTCGACTGATGGTATACAGGGCGGTTTCCGAGGCGGAAAAAAAAGCGGAGACAAATAAAAGGATGACCAGCACAATAACCTGATCTATCATGGCAGAGGTGTTCCCGTTTCCTTTCTTGAACTGGCAAATAGCGCTAAATTTATATAATGCTTCAATATAGCGCATTGCCAGCGGGTTCGCAAAAGGTTTGAACGATTTTTTTCAAAAAAAACAGCGATGCGCCCGGGAGGCCGGCACCGGCGGTGAGGATGGGATTGACAGCGGTGCCGGTTTTCTCTAATCTGAAAAAAAATTATGAATCCGGCAGCATCCCGCGCCGGTTTCTTCCCGGTTCACGCCGCCGCACGGCGATGATCCAAAAAGGGGTTTGGTGCATGCAGCTATTGGTGTCAGGCTCTCTGGCCTATGATAGAATCATGGATTTTCCCGGACGCTTTGCCGATCACATCCTCCCGGAAAAAATTCACAATATCAACGTGTGTTTCATGGTCAACGGCCTGGCCGAAAAATTCGGGGGAACGGCTGGAAACATCGCCTATTCATTGGCGCTTCTGGGAGAAATGCCTAAGATTGTGGCCACGGCCGGAAAAGACTTCAAGCGCTACCGCCAGTGGCTTGAAGGCCTGGGGCTTAAACTCGACGGGATCCGTGAAATCGGCGACGAGTTTACCGCCGGCGCCTACATCACCACGGACCAGGCCAACAACCAGATCACCGGTTTTAACCCCGGGGCCATGAGGCGGCCCTCCAACTATGATTTCAACGGCATCGACGCCTCGCAGACCCTGGCGATCATCGCCCCGGGAAACCTGGACGACATGCTGGCCTACAGCCGCCGGTGCAAGCAACTGGAGCTGGACTACATCTTCGACCCCGGCCAGTCGATACCGGCTCTGGCCGCCGATGCGATCGTGGAAATGATCGACGGCGCCCGGATGCTGATCACCAACGACTATGAACTGGAGATGATCCGGGAAAAAACCGGGCTGACCAACGGCGATTTCATGAAAAAATGCCCGACCATGATCACCACCCTGGGAGATAACGGATCGCTGCTTTGCAGCTCCGGGGAAGAAGTTCGCAT
>JBJKSK010000180.1:0-2927 GCA_046704125.1 Desulfobacterales bacterium
GGCCAAGGCCGCATCCAGGACTCTCAAGGTTGACCGGACCCCGTCGCGGTCGTAATCCGGGGGAACCGAAATCGGGTTTTGTGCCAGCTGCTGCCACAACCGATTCCAGCTTTCCGGTTCAGGAGGCGCTACAGAGACAGGTTCCTGTGTGGGGACATGCACGGGGTTCAAGAGCCGTTCCATGACCTGATCGAGCAAAGCCAGCAGGGCCGGGGCTTCTTGTTCCTGGGTGCCGGCGTGTACAACCCGGCTGAGATGTTGGCGAAGCATCATCCGGATGGTTTCCGGGGAAAGGTCGAAGGTTTCCACCAGGGAATCGATGCAGCGCTGCAGTTGATCTTGGTTTGAGATCCGATAGCTGGGCAGCGGCCGGCTGTCTCCGGTGCTTCCGGCGACAAGGTGCATGGCGCGTTGCGGGTCAGTGGCCAGCAGATCGTCTATGGTGCAGGGTTTATCAGGGGTTTGTGTTTCATCAAAACCCTGGGCCTGGAGCAGCGCCTTTTGGCGCGAGGATAAATCCGGCGTATCGGGCCACTGGCTCCACAGATCCGCCAAGCGTCTTTCTCGATCGGGATAGGCGGGATGATCGCCCATGGTCGCGATCAGATCCGTTACCGACCCCAGGGCCTTGCGGGTGCGAATCGGATTGGCGGCATCGCCGAAAAAAGCCACGCCTGTGCTGTCCGGTGCCCGATAGATGATGGCCGACATCCCGGAGAGAACCCGGGTCAGGGGGTTTCCGGCACCGCCGAAATAGGCCACGATACCACACATATTCGCTCCTTGGCCTCGCGATGTCCTTTTCAGGCACTGGCTCGGCCTTTAAGTCGTCTAAAGGCAGGCGGCGATCAACTGCGTGACGGCATCCTGGGTCGTGTCGAGACGCCAGATCAAGCTGATCATCTCATCGACGGCGGTTTTTGTCCGCAGCGGGGTGACCAGCCAGCGAAATTTGGCTTCCAGCTCCGCATCGGTGGGAAGACTGTCTGGCGGCTCCCAACTGGCCTGCATTTTCCCCGAAGCAAATGTCTTTGCCCCATGGGTCTCGATGAAGACTTCGGCGCAGGCCTTGGCTGGAAATTCGGCTTCGAAGGCTTGCCTCACCTCGGTGCGGACAAGCGCCATAAGCGCCTGCACATCGTCGGCGAAAAGCCGTGGGGCCAGCACCTGCCGCGGGCCCACCTCACCGTCGATAAGCGCCGCGGCCACGGCAAACGCCATGTAGTACTGGGCTTCCTCGGTATTTTGCGGCGCTTTGCAGGAAAGCGCCGCAGCCGCCCGAAAGGTTTGCACCCGGATGCTTCGGATGTCTTGTGGCGCCAGTTTGTGGGCGGCGCTAAGCTTCAAGGCGCCGGCCACGGCCGGCTGCGCCCACCGGCAGGCCGCATAGGGCTTGAAGTACAGATTCAACATCTGAAAATCCCGGCCGAGGCCTTGGATCCATGCTTTTTGCGGGGTGTCGTCAAACAGGGGGTTGATGCCGGTAAAGCCGTCTCGGGCCATCAGGGTGGAAAGCATGCCGGCAAAACATCCCCAGCCGATGCTGTCTTTTCCCATGGAAGGCACCTGGATGCATTTCATCATCGGGGCGATGGGCGCGTGGTATTCGGCCGGTCCCAGGGCATGATGCAGGCTTTGCCGGTCAAGGCCCATCAGTTTTCCGGCCGCCGCCGCCCCGGCGATGGCCCCCCAGCTTCCTGACGAGTGATAGGCGGGGGAGGTGGCGTGACGGATCAGACCGGCCCGGATGCCGATTTCATAACCGGTCACCAGAGCTGCGAGAAACTGCTTGCCGGTACATGGCGCCATTTCGGCCGCAGCCATGATCACCGGCAGGACGCAGGCACCCGGATGGCCCTTGACCAGACGGTAACCGTCGTCGATATCCAGCGCATTTTGCGCAAAACCGTTGGCCAGGGCTGCTCCGGCTGCCGATGCCCGGGCGCCGGAGCCAAAAACGGTGGCCTGGCCGCCGCCAAACTGGGAGACGGCGATATCGGCCATCAGGCGCCCGACCGGAGTGTCGGTGCCGGCTAAAAGCGCTCCCAGGGCATCAAGCAGACAGCGCTTGGCCTGGTGGCGCACCGGCTCGGGCAGCTGTTCCCAGTCCAGCTCGTCGATAAAGGCAATCGCGGTTTGATTCGGAGTCATATGGGCAATTTTATTTCAGGCATTCAGGTAGCGGGCATAATCCGTTCTAGAACAGAATATTGAACTTGTTTCGAATCTGTTTGTCAATGGCGTCTGGGATGTAGTCGGTTGCCGGTGCGCCGAGAATCTTTTTGACGATTTGGCGTGCGCGCTGCCTGGCGTCCAGGCTGCCGTCTTGTTCCCATTTTTCACGCCCTTTCCGGTCGGTGACCCCGTTTCCCTGGAAATATTCCTGGCGCATGTGCTTCATCGTGTGAGGGGCCATCATAAAGTTTCCCCCCGGTCCGACCTGGTCGATGACCTCCATGGCCAGGTGCTCGGCATCGACCTCGATTCCCTTTAGCACCTTGCAGGCCATTCCGATGATTTCGTCGTCGAGGACAAACTGCTCGTAGGCCACCGCCAGCATCGATTCGAGCATGCCCGCCGAGTGATGCATGTAGTTGGAGCCGCCCATGGCCGCCAGCAGGATCGTCATGGCCTTTTCCCATCCGGCCTGGGCATCGGGCAGCTTGGCGTCAGACAGTCCGGCGGAATTGTAGTTGGGCACCTGGATATGGGCGGCTAACTGGTGGATGGCGGCATTCATCATTCCGCATTCCACACCCCCGCCCACGTATCCCATGGTTCCCATGTTAGCCATGCCGGGGATTCCGCCATAGAGCAGCGGGGCGCCCGGAGCGGTGATCTGACAGATGGTGATCCCGGCGAGTTGCTCGGCGTGAACCTGGACCAGGGTGCCGGCCATGGTCATTGGAGCGGTCGAGCCGGACATG
>JBJKSK010000181.1:0-5385 GCA_046704125.1 Desulfobacterales bacterium
GTCCCGGGTCGATGATAAGTTTTCAGCGTTCATGGTTCCTCGAAAATTAAGGGTACGGAAAGGTGTGCCGATGTGCAAGCTGTATCCATATGAGAACCGGCGAGAGGTGTCAAACGGGAGGTGTCAAGCAAGGCGCCAGTCGGGGCCATCGCCTGGCCGGGGGGAAGCGGTATCCAGGGGAATCGTCAGATGATATTCCCCTTGATCCAGTTTGGCCGTGACGGGGAGGCCTCCATTTTTAAAGACTTTCATCATGGCGATGTTGGAAAAAAGCACGTCTGCACAAAACTCCTGGATGCCCAGCGGCTTAGCCAGGCTGATCAGCAGTCGATACAGGTAGGTCGCGATGCCGAACCGCTGGTACTTATCGTCCACGATGAAATTGACTTCGGCCGTGGGCCGATGGGGTTCGCGGATGAACCGGCCCTCGGCGATGAGCTTTTCTCGACCGCGCTCCCCGATCAACCCGACGATGGCCATCACATGCCGCCAGTTGACGTTGACATACTCCTGCATTTTATCATGGGACATGGTGCGGATTCTGGAAAAATACCGGTAGTAGATCGCTTCATCGGAAAACCGGTAAAACAGCCGGCGCATCGCCTCTTCATCCGAGGGCCGGATGGCCCTGAAGCGCACTTTCAGCCCATCTTTAAACGTGTGGGTCTCATCGATTTGGATGGGATACAGATGGCCGCTTTCCGGCAGATAGATTTGATCGGCATACAGGATCCGGGCGGTTTTGGCCTCGGCGACCAGTTCCGATCGGTCCCGGGGATGCGCAATGTCGATAAGCGCCTGGGCCCGCTCCCGCAGGGTCAGCCCACGGAGATTGACCACGCCGTATTCCGTGACCACGAGAGCCACCCGTTCGCGCAAGGCAAACAAATTGGGAAAACCACCTACCGAAGGCACGATGTTTGGTTTGCCCCCGCGGTTTCGGCTGGGCAGGGCAAATATGGTCATGCCGCCGGGTGATATTTCCGCACCGGCGATCAAGTCCTCGATTTCCGCCGGACCGCTGGCCACGCTTTGTTTGCCGGTATGCAGAACGATGTTTCCGGTCAGATCGATCTTTCGTGCCGGAAACACGGCGACAAAACCCGGGTTGCGACCGATTTGAAGCGGGTTGAACAGTTTGTCGATACGATGGAAATCGACAATGGGGTTCTGGTCCAGCCAGGCGAAAAGCTCCGGGGTTCCCAGGGCATAGGAAACCAGGGATTTTCCCCGGTAAGTTTCTTTTAGCCGGTTGGTCACCGCCCCGCATCGGACCAAATCCATCAGGGCATCGGTAAAAACGGGGGAATGCACGCCCAAATGGCGTTTGCGGGCCAGGTGACGGCCCAGGGCGTCGTAGAGAGGCCCGATGGAAAAGGCGATGCAGCTTCCGTCCTGGATCAGTGAAGCGACGTTTCTGGCCACCTGATCGAAAACATCATCAAAGGGCCAGCGGGGAAAATAGAAGGGAGGTTCTTGGGATTCCACCAGCAGGTCGAAATCGGTCACCTTGACAAAGGTATCCCCGAAAGTCCTCGGAGTCCGGCTGTTGATCTCGCCTACCTTCAGCACCGCGCGATCCATGGCCTGGTGGGCCACGTCCACGGCAATCCCCAGACTGCAGTAGCCGGCATCGTTGGGTGGGGTCACCTGGACGAAGGCCGCGCCCACGGAAATGGCACCGGACTCGATCAGCCGGGGAATCCAGGCAAAGCGGCTGGGAATCAGATCCACCCGCCCGGCGACGATGGCCTCTTCGGATACCCAGCCGGAAAAAAAGGTCTTCAGACGGTACTTTTGGGTCTGAAGCGCCTGGAGCGAGAGGGCCTCTCCGAAACTGACCAGCTGAATCAACTCCAGGTCCTGAAGGTTTCCCGCCCCCGATGCCATCAAGTGCCGAACCAGGGTACGGGGTTCAGCGGCTCCAGTACCCAGAAAAATACTCATCCCGGGCCGGAGCCGCTCGAGCACCGACTCCGGAGAAACCACCCGTTGCTCCCACGATTGCCCGTCTTGTGAGGCCATCATCGGTTTTCTCCCTTCAACCGGATCGGTTATTTTATTGTTCACGCGATTGGAGGCCAATGTCAAGCACAATGCGGGTAAAGGCCCGGCAAGGCCTGAAGGAAACCAAAAGACGGGATAATTTTTATTGATTCTGCGCCTGGAGTCGGATAATAAGGTTGAAATTCGACGCGGACGAGTGGTATCCCGCATTAAAAATTATCCCTCACTCAGGTGGTGGTTCAATCCGATTCCGCCGTGCCCCGATTCCCCGCATTTCGGCAATCTGCCGGCAAGCGGCGTTTTCCTCTGGCAACCGGCACCCGGTCTTTCCCCACTGCCTCGGGTGCGGTTGCGAAAACTTCTCATGCCTACGATGTCCATAGGAGAAAACAGCATGCAATGGGACGCCATCCTCGTGTTCTCCGGCGGCATGGACTCCACGGTCCTGCTTGCCGATACCCTGGCGCGCACCCGGAAGGTGGCCGCGGTAAGTTTTGACTACGGTTCCAAGCACAACGACCGGGAACTGCCCATGGCACAAGCCATCTGTGAGGCCGCAGGCATTTTTCACCGGGTGGTGGCCCTGCCCTTTATTGAAGAACTGTTTTCCTCCAACCTGCTGCGCTCCGGGGGCCAGATTCCCGATGCGGTCTACGACAAGGCGACCATGCGGCAGACCGTAGTACCCTTTCGAAACGGCATCATGCTCTCTGTCGCCGTGGGCCTGGCCGAATCCATGGGCGCTGGCGAAGTGCTCTTGGCTTCCCACAGTGGAGATCATTTCATCTATCCGGATTGCCGTCCCGATTTCAACGCCGCGTTTTCGGAAGCCGCCCGATTGGGCACCGACGGAAAGGTTTCCGTCCGTTTCCCCTATTCCCACATGGACAAGAGACAAATCGGAGATCTGGGCCGGCACCTGGATGTGGATTTCACCCGGACCTGGACTTGCTACAAGGGCGGCTCTATCCACTGCGGTACATGCGGCTCCTGTAAGGAACGAAAGTACGCCCTGCGCCACGACGAGGGGCTGGACCCCACCTCCTACGAAAAATAGTCGATGATGAACGAAAACCTGTATAAGCCTATCCCCCTGGGGAAAGAGACGCCCTACCCGAAGCGTTACGATCCCGGGCAACTGGTTCCCGTGCCCCGCGCCATGACCCGCCAAGCCCTGGGAATTGAAAAAGACGCGCCCTTTTCAGGGCTCGACATCTGGAACGCTTACGAGATGTCGTGGCTCGATACCAAGGGAAAACCAAAGGCGGCCATTGGCGAATTTCGATTCCCGGCCACCACAAGACACATCATCGAGTCCAAATCGCTCAAACTCTACCTCAACTCCTTTACCCAGGAACGCATCGATTCCGACCATGACTTGATCCGGATCCTGAAAAAAGATCTGGATCAGGCGGCAGGCGGCGGCGTCGAGGCCCGCCTGGTGGCCCCGGCCGCCTTTGGCGCACTCGCCCTGGCCCCCGCCGATGGCCGGTGCATCGACGAACCGGACCTGACCATGGACACCTACCAGGTCCATCCTGATTATCTTGCCGCATCCGGACCGCTGACGTCTGAAACGCTTCATTCCAACCTGCTCAAAACCAACTGCCCGGTCACCGGCCAGCCGGACTGGGCCACTCTGGTCATTGCCTACACCGGCACCCGGATTGACGCCGAGGGGCTGCTTCGCTACATCGTATCGTACCGGGAGCACACCGGATTTCACGAAAGCTGTGTGGAGCAGATTTTCATGGACCTGTGGCGCCGATGCCGACCGGAGCGGCTGACCGTTTACGCCCGATATACCCGCCGGGGCGGTATCGACATCAATCCGTACCGCTCCAGCCACCCCTATTTGCCGGACAACGCGCGCCTGGCAAGGCAATAAGCGGCGATCAGGCCGCAGGACAAAACCATAAAGTCCCGATTCACCATTGATCATGTACCTGGCCCAGAGCTCAATAAGAGGACAAACCCGATTCAGCATCCGGCACACCACAGATGCCGGAACCGGACCGGTGTACCGGGAAATCGTGGATCTGGGCACGGACCCGTCCCGGTTTATCATCTATCCGGGGGGCAACGCCTTTTATGTGGCAGAAGAGATCTTTGAGAGGTTAAGCGATGGCGGGGTAAACCCGGATCCCGGCGAGGTGGACGAGATGTTCTGGCGGTTTCTGGACCCGGAGATCCGCCACCGGCTGGAGCACTTCCGGCAGCGGGAGAGACAAAGCCGGCCCGAAAAAAAGCCGCCGGAAGGCTTTGAAAAGACGCTTCATATATTTGACCGACGGAGGGTGCATTTCCTGCGCTTTGGACAGATGGACCAGAAAGGACTCCGGAACGCTTCCCACCGGCTGTTTTCCTGCCTTTACGGAAAATCCCGGGACGAAACCGAACAGTACTTTCTTGAAGCGGAGCAAATCCTTCGCTCCCGGGAATTTAAGAGCTATGTGTACACGATTTTTGATTTGCAAAGCGCCTTTGAAAGCCAGTATGCGCGCCACATGCCCCAGGCCCTGGACCAGGAAAAGCTCGATGCCCTGTTTATCGAAAATCTCTGTGCGCTAAACGCCGACACCCGCCTGTGGGCACAAAGACCTGCCACAGATGGCCTCAATGAGTACCTGACGCGCTATGTGTGGATGTATTTTGACTACGGTTACGGGCCAAGCTCGATGCTCGATGAATTCACCCAGCAGTTCATGGGACGCAGACGCTTCCGATGGCCTGCGACCGCCTCGGTTTCCACCGAAGATGCCGGCGAAATTTTCGGCGTCGGCGCAGAGGCCATCAACGCCTTAAGCCGCAAGGAGCTGACCCGGCTGTACCGGAAAAAGGCCATGACCCTGCACCCGGATCTTGGAGGCGATCATGATCGGTTCATCCGCCTGACCGATGCTTACCAGGCCATGCTTTCCCGGAAAAAGTCCTGAGGTCTTCGAGGCGTGCCATTCCTGAATTTGGCGGGTCCTTTCGGAAAGCAATTCGCTTTCCGCAAAAACGGCGGGAGGAAGCGTCAGGGCAAAACCGTCGGTGATGCGCACCAGCTTGAAGTAGGTGAGGAAAAAATCACTTCTGGCGTTGATGGCGTTGAGTTTGGCCCGGGATCGGTAATAGATCGCATCGAGCACATCGGTGGCCGTCTCCACCCCTTGCCTGTATGACAGATCCGTGACCCGCAAATTTTCATCGGCCTGTGCAATAGAAGCTTCCGCCAACCCGAGATTTTTTCGGTCCACGGCCACATCGAGAAGTGCGTTGTCCAAGTCCGTGCTCATTGATTTTTTCAGCTCATGCAAGTCGTC
The DNA here is from genome assembly GCA_046704125.1 of Desulfobacterales bacterium. Classification (GTDB taxonomy): domain Bacteria; phylum Desulfobacterota; class Desulfobacteria; order Desulfobacterales; family JBJKSK01; genus JBJKSK01. The sequence continues at coordinate 5,316 of JBJKSK010000181.1, forward strand.
CCTGGCCTGGCGCACGTCGAGCAAGGCTTTTCTCACGGTGTCAAATCTACTATGCCCGTCAAACAGGTTC